>MHEU01000030.1:33464-34137 GCA_001805245.1 Nitrospirae bacterium RIFCSPLOWO2_02_FULL_62_14
CGATCATCGTCAAGTTCGGCGCGGCCAGCCTGCCGATCGGCACCCTCACCGTCAGCAGCGAGACGTTGGGCGAGAAGGAGGTGCGGGACCTGGCCTACTTCGGCGTGCGCCCGCAGCTGGCCAATGTGCCCGGCATCTTCGTGGCGCCCAGCTTTGGGGGGACGGTCCGGCAGATCACGGTGTTCCTGGATCGGGAGCGCATGCTGGCGCGCGGCGTCTCGGCGGGCGAGATCGTCGCCGCGGTCAACGCGCAGAGCCTCCTGCTGCCGGCCGGCAACGTCAAGATCGGCGAGTTCGACTACAACGTGTACACCAACAGCATGATCAAGTTCATGGAGCAGATGAACGAGATCCCGGTCAAGATGGTCAACGGGGTGCCGGTCGTGCTGAAGGATGTGGCGCGGGCCGCCGATTCGACGATCATCCAGGGCAACATTGTCCGGATCAACGGCAACCGGGCCGTGTATCTGCCGATCATGAAACAGGCGGGGGCGAACACGATTCAGGTCATTGACGGGATCATGGAGGCCTTGCCGAAGCTGATCGGGCTGCCAAAGGATCTGAGCGTCAAGCTGATTTTCGACCAGTCGCTCTACATCCGCCAGGCAATCACGACGCTGGAGCACGAGGGACTCCTGGGCGGCGGGCTGGCCTGCCTGATGGTCCTCCTGTT
>MHEU01000031.1:0-3177 GCA_001805245.1 Nitrospirae bacterium RIFCSPLOWO2_02_FULL_62_14
GCATTCGAAGGCAGACCGCCTGCCGCTCGAATGAAGGGAAATGGGGGCGTGGACAGACCGCGATGGGCCTGTCCACGCTCGGAATGGAGCTCACGTGATCAGAAGAGGGCTCGCAGTGATCATGATGAGCGTGCTGTTGCTCGCTCAAACCAATAGCCATGCCCAAACCGGCTCGATTGCGCACGATCCGACCGATATGGTGGACAAGTATCTTGGGTTGGATGTGAAGGGCGTGCGGCTGGACGCCTTTTCGCAGGAGGCGCTGGCCCCCTACGTGACCTGGGCGAACGAACCGCTGTGGGGGCGCACGGTGGTCATCACGAAGTACGAGGTGATCAACGAATTCAAGCAATGGACCGTCGTGAGCCAGGCCGAAGTGATCATCCCTGTCGAATTTAAAGTGCTGGGGTCGATCTATTGGGAGCGGGCCTCCTTTCTCCCGGAGCCGCACGTGGAGCGGGTCGGATTTCGGATCAAAATCGTGGGCGACCGCTGGCGGATCGCAGAGCCGATTCTCCCGCCGCACGTCGGCCAGAAGCGCATGATCAACTATGTGCGGCAGGCTATTTTAGACGAGAAGGACCAGGCCAAAAGGGACACGCTCGAAACCCTGCTGGACGATCTGAAAAAGGCGAAACATGAAGAACCGGCATCCGCGCAAGCACCCCGTTGATCTGCTGATCTTCGATCTGGACGGCACGCTGATCGAGTCCAAGTGGGACATCGCCGACAGCGTGCAACGGACGCTGGCCGATCTGTCCCTGCCGCCGCGCACGCAGGAGGAAATTTTCGGCTTCGTCGGGGACGGGATCAAGCGCCTGCTGCGGCTGGCCGTCGGCGAAGCCAACCAGGCCCGCTATGAGGATGCGCTGAGGATTTTTCGCGGCTATTACATGAAGCATTGCCTTGACCGGACACGCTATTACCCCGGCGTCGAGGCTGTCCTCACGCACTTTGCGCGCAAGCACAAGGCGGTGGCGACGAACAAGTCCCTCGAATACACGCGCATCATTCTAAACGGCCTCGGCAATCACCACTTCGCCCATGTCGTGGGCGGGGACGACGGTTTCGGGCTCAAGCCGGAGCCCGGCATGCTGCTCGCCATCATGGACAAGCTGGGCGTGCCGAAAGAACGGGCGGTGCTCATCGGCGACAGCACGAACGACATCAACGGCGGCCACAACGCCGGTATCAAGGTGTGCGCCGTCGGCTATGGCATGGGGAACCGCGAGAAAATGGCCGCCTGCGAGCCCGAGTGGTTTATCGAAACACCGGAGGAATTAATGGAGGTCTTTCTGTGATGAGCAGAAGGCTAAGGCTGAGGTTAAGGTTGAGGGGGGGAGTGGGGACATGGATTCGTCTCATTCTGATACTGGCCTTCAACCTCAGCCTTAACCTTAACCTTGCCGGCGCCTCGCCGGGCCTGGCCGAGCGCGTGAACGAGCACAAGCTGGCCAACGGCCTGACGCTGTTGATGGTCGAACGGCACCAGGCGCCGATCGTCTCCATCAACATCACGTTTGGCGTCGGCGGGATCAACGAGCTGACCGGGGCCACCGGCGTGGCGCACCTCTACGAGCACATGGCCTTCAAGGGCACCCGCACGATCGGCACCAGGGACTACGAGCGTGAGCGCCCGCTGCTCGACGAGTTGGACCGGCTCAATGCCCGGATCGAAGCGCGGCGCGCGGCCGGTGCCGATACGCAGGAACTGCAACGGCTGCGGCAGGCGTTCAAGGACGCGCAGGAGCGGGCCGGACAGCTGGTCGTGGGCAACGAGATGTCGCTGCTGTACCAGCGCCACGGCGCGGTCGGGTTGAACGCGTCCACCGGCAAGGACGTCACGCGCTACGTGATCAGCCTGCCGGCCAACCGCCTGCCGCTCTGGGCGGCGCTCGAATCGGATCGCATGGCCAATCCGGTTCTGCGCGAGTTCTACAAGGAGCGCGCGGTGGTCATGGAGGAACGGCGGCTCCGGACCGACGACAGCCCGAACGGGCTCCTGTACGAAGCCTTCGCCGCCGCGGCGTTTCAGGCGCACCCCTACGGATTTCCGACCATCGGCTGGGCGTCCGACATCCAGGCGTTGACGCCGGCGGACACCGAACGCTTCTTCCGCACCTATTATGGACCGGCCAATGCCACCATCGGCATCGTCGGCGACATCAATCCACCGGACGTCATCGCGCTGATTGAACGGACATTCGGCCGGATTCCCGTCGCGCCGCCGCCGCCGGCGGTGATCACGGCTGAACCCGAGCAGCGGGGCGAACGGCGCGTGGAGGTGGAGTTCGACGCCGAGCCGATCCTGCTGATCGGCTATCACAAGCCGGCGATCGGCCACCCCGACGACTTTGTCTTCGACGTCATCGAGTCGGTGTTGTCGGAAGGGGTCACGTCGAGGCTCTATCATCGCATTGTGCGCGAGAAACGGCTGGCCGCGGCGATCGGCGCCGACGCCGGCTTTCCCGGCGCCATTGCGCCGGCTCTCTTCGTAATCAGCGCCGCGCCGCTGGCGCCGCATACGACCGCCGAAGTGGAAGCCGCCGTGTACGAGGAATTGGAGCGTCTCAAGACCGAACCGGTCTCGGCCCGGGAACTGGAAAAAGTCCTGAACAACCTGGACGCGGGCCTCGTGCGGGCGCTGCGTTCCAACAGCGGCCTGGCGGGGCAACTGACCTATTTCCAGACCGTTGCCGGGGATTGGCGGTACGTGCTGAAGGCGCGGGAGAAGATCGCCGCCGTGACGGCCCAGGATATTCAGCGCGTGGCGCGCAGGTATTTCATCAAGACCAACCGCACGGTAGCAACGCTCGTGCGGACGCCGAAAAAGTCATGAAACGTGAGGCGTAAGACGTGAGACGAATCAGCCGTCAGCTTTCAGCCATCAGCACTTTCTGTACAGCGCTCGCGCTTGCCTGCGCGCTGACGCTCGGCTGTGCCTCAGTGTCTCCTCACGCCCAACCCAACCAAACGAACCAGATTAACGAGACAAACCAGAGAAACCAGACAAACCAAATAAACCAGACGGACCCCCGGCAGATGACCTTTGCGCCGGTTTCATTCACGCCACCCGTGCCGGACCGGATCGTGCTCGACAACGGCATGGTGGTCTACCTGCTCGAAGACCACGAACTGCCGCTCGTTACGGTCACGGCCACGATCAGGACCGGCGGG
>MHEU01000031.1:3193-9416 GCA_001805245.1 Nitrospirae bacterium RIFCSPLOWO2_02_FULL_62_14
CGGGCTGGCCGGGATCGCGGGTGCCACGATGCGCACAGGCGGGACGCACCGGCTGGCTGCCGCGGAACTCGACCGCGAGCTTGAACACATGGCCGCGATGATCTCGACCGGCATCGGCACGGAGTCCGGGTCCGCCATGCTCGATGTGCTGGCGAAAGACCTGCCGCGCGGACTGCGCCTCTTCGCCGATGTGCTGATGACGCCGTCTTTCGATCCGGCGCGGGTCGAACTGGCCAAGCTGCAGACGATCGAGGGCATCCGCCGCCGGCAGGATCAGCCGCAATCCATCGCCGGCCGCGAGTTTGCCAAACTGCTCTACGGGCCGGAACATCCCTATGCGCGGGAGAGCACGGTCGAGTCGGTGTCGAAGATCATGCGCGACGACCTGGTGGCGTTCCATGCCAAGACCGTCCATCCCAACGGCATCATCCTCGGCATCACGGGCGATTTCGAGAAAACGGCCATGCTGGCCCTGCTCAAGGAGACGTTCGGCGGATGGAGGAAGGGCGAGGTGCTGACGATCGTCCTCCCGCCGGTCGCCGCGGATGCCGCGCGCGCCGACAAGACGATCGTGCGCTTTGTCGGGAAGAGCACCTCGCAGACGCATCTGCGGCTGGGACATCTGTCCGTAAAGGAGGACGACCCCGATTATCCGGCGCTGACAGTCCTGAACGACATCCTCGGCGGCAGTTCCTTCCGCAGCCGCCTGTTCAACGACGTGCGCACCAAGCGGGGGCTGGCCTATTCAGTCGGCAGTTCATTCCGCGCCGGCGTGCGCGAGCAGGGCGTCTGGGCCATGCGGGCCGAGACCAAGGTGGAATCCACGCAGGAGGCGATCGGACGCCTGGCGGCCAACATGGAGCAGCTCCGCGCGCAGCCGGTCACCGATGAAGAACTGGCCGAGGCGAAGGAAGCCTTCGTGAACTCCTTCGTCTTTTCGTTTGCGAGTCCGGCGTCGATCGTCGGCCGGCTGATCGGCCTGGAATACGACGGTTTACCCAAAGACTTTATTCAGCTATTGCGCGACAAGGTCGTGAGGCTGACGAAAGATGACCTCCTGGCCGCCGCCCGGAAGCATGTGCATCCCGATCAGTTGCGGATACTCGCCGTCGGCCCGCCGAACGCATTGATCCCCCTGCTCTCCAGTTTCGGCGAAGCGAAAGAAATCCAGCTTCCCCCTGAAGGATAATGACGTGAAGGTCGAGGTCGTTCACGGCAGCATTCTCGATACCGACGCGCAGGTCATCGTGAATGCGGCGAACAGTCTGGGCCTCATGGGCGGTGGCGTTGCCGGCGTCATCAAGAGGGCCGCGGGCGCCGAGGTCGAACGTGAAGCGGTGCACGACGCGCCCATTCGCGTGGGCAGGGCCGTGCTGACTTCCGGCGGCAGGACAAAATTCAAGGGCATCATCCACGCGCCGACGATGCCGGAGCCCGGTATGCGCATCCCGGCCCAGAACGTGGCGCTCGCGACGAAAGCCGCGCTGACCCTCGCAGACGAGAAGGGCTTCGAGTCCGTCGCCATTCCCGGCATGGGCACCGGTGTCGGCGGTGTCGCGCCCGCGGAAGCCGCGCGGGTGATGGTGGAGGCGGTGCGGGCGTTTTTGCCGCGCATGCTCAAGTCGGTGGTGCTGGTGGACGTGGATCCCGAGATGGTTGACGCATGGAAACAACAACTGGGGCAATAGGCTATAGGCAATGGGCTATAGGAAATAAAGTTCTGGCCTATTGCCTCTCGCCCATAGCCCCTCGCCTAAAGGCATTCTGATGCCGCTCGAAGACGATTTCTGCGACATCATCAAGAAGGCGCGCCGGGGGCATGGTCTCTCGGAGGGCGAGCTGGCGAGGGCGAGCGGACTCTCCGCCGGCGAAGTGACGATCCTCGAACGGAACGGGCGCCTGCCGACCAGGAACGAGATTGAAACCCTGGCGGCCGCGCTGCATTTGCGGACGGCGCCGCTCATGCAGATCGTACTGGATCGCTGGATGCCGGCACCGCCGCGGGCGGCCGGGCCGGTCGAAACGGTGATGGGCGACATCAACGGGTACGCCGTGAAGGGCTACGTCGTGTACGATGCGGGAGAGGCCGTCTTCGTGGACACGGCGTATAATGAAGAGGCGATGATGGAAGTGCTGGATCGGAAACACCTGACGCTGAAGGCCGTCTGTCTGACGCATGGTCATTCCGATCATGCCGGAGGCCTGGATGTCATTCTCCAGCACCATCGCGTGCCGGTTTATCTCGGTCGCGGCGACAAGCCGCTGCTCGGATGGATTCCGCCGGCGGAATTGATGAAGCCGTCCGAAGACGGGCAGACCGTGACCGTCGGACGCCTCACGGTGCGATTCGTCCTCACGCCGGGCCATACGCCGGGCGGCATCTGCTACAAGGTCGAGGGGGCCGGCCACGATGTCTGCTTCGTGGGCGATACGCTCTTTGCCGGGTCGATCGGCGGGTCCAATCCCGCTTCGCTCTATCCGTCGCATTTGCAGTCGGTCCGGACGCGCGTGCTGACGCTGCCGCCCGACACGACGTTATTGCCCGGGCACGGCCCGGCCACGACGGTCCGCGAGGAACTGGCGCACAATCCCTTTGTGGAATAAAACGAAGAGCGAATGGCATATGGCGTATGGCCTGGGAGCAAGAGCGTGTGGCATAGAGCATATGGCCGAAGGACCAAGATGAAAAAACGGTTAGCCTTCACTCCGTGCCATAAGCCATCAGCTATAAGCTATATGCTCTTCGGTTCTCGGTCTCCGGCTATACGCCATAGGCCATACGCTCCCATCGCGTGAACCATGGACGACGATCGCCAGCAGCATCTCTTCTCGGAACGGCCGGCGGAGTACGATCGCCGGATCGACATCGGCGAGCCGCGCCCTCTCCCGGTCCACCCGCTTCTCCTGTTGGACGAAGAGATCCGCTCGCCAAGTCTGTTCGATTATGTCGTGCCTCTCGGGCTCTTTCTCCTCACGGTCTTCACGACGCTGTGGGCCGGGGCCTTCCAGACCAACACGAATCCGTTTCAAGGCGCCTGGGCATTCCTGACGGACAATCCCGCCGTGCTCTGGGACGGCGTGCCGTTTGCCGCGACGCTGCTGGGCATTCTCGTCACGCATGAGTTCGGGCACTGGATCTTTTCCCGCATCCACGGCATTCCCACGACGCTGCCGCTGTTCATCCCGGGGCCGCCGCATTTCATCGGTACCTTCGGCGCGATCATCCGCATGCGAAGTCCGATCCTGAACCGGAAGGCCCTGTTCGATGTCGGCGTGGCCGGTCCGATTGCCGGTTTCGTGGTGGCCGTCGCGGCGCTGGTCCTCGGATTGCAGATGTCGCGCGTGGTGATGGTCGAAACGACCTACGGAATGCAGCTCGGAGAGCCGCTCCTGCTGCAATTCATCGCCTGGCTGGTCGTCGGCCCGCTGCCGGCAGGCTATGACGTGGTGCTCCATCCGGTCGCCTTTGCCGCCTGGCTCGGGCTCTTTGTGACCTCGCTCAACCTGATTCCGATCGGCCAGCTGGATGGCGGTCATGTCGCCTATGCCCTGTGGGGCCGGCGGCAGCGGACGATGGCGCTGGCCATGGTGCCGATCCTGATCGTGCTGGGTTTTGCCGGCTGGCCGGGCTGGATTCTCTGGGCCGGCATGGCGAGCCTGCTGGGGCTCGGCCATCCGCCGGTGCTGGATCCCGAGGCCGTGCTGGGCCGGACCCGCGTGCTGGTCGGCTGGTTCGCGCTTGCGATTTTCGTTTTGACTTTTTCGCCGGTCCCGTTCTTTTTCCCCAAATAGGATGGGGGATGTCTAAAAGTCATCGAGTCAGCTGGCTCGTCATAAAGTCTTCAAGTCGTCAAGTCATAAAGTCGTAATATCCGAGATGTGTGACGTGATGACTTTATGACTTTCGGACTTTGGACTGTGGTTTTCCATGTCTAATCTTAAAGCCTGGTTCTTTACGGTCGAAGAATCGGTCAATCCGTTCTACTTCGCCGGCCGCGCGCTCGTCTGGCTCGGGCTGGCGGTGTGGGGCTGGCAATTCATCCGCACGCCGGTCAAGTCGGACTACTGGCAGGAGTCCTTCATGCACGGCATCAACCTGCCGTTTCACGAAGCGGGGCACCTCATTTTTCTGCCCTTCGGCGAATTCATGACCGTGTTGGGCGGATCGCTCTTCCAGGTGCTCATGCCGCTGATCTGCGCCGGGACGTTTCTCGTCAAGAATCGGGATCCCTTCGGGACCTCGGTGGGAGTCTGGTGGGCCGCGCAAAGCCTGATGGACGTGTCGCCGTACATCAACGACGCGCGGGATTTGGAGATGGTGCTGCTCGGCGGGGTCACCGGGCGGGACGTGGAGGGCTATCACGACTGGGAGCGGATCCTGCGCTGGCTCGACCTGCTTCCGTACGATCATCGCATTGCCGCCTGGGCCAAGGGAATTGGAAGCGCTGCGATGATCCTTGCGCTGCTCTGGGGGGCTGATCTTCTTCGGCGGCAATACGGGAATCTGGACAGGTCCTAATGCCTGCCGTCGTCTGCGGGCTTGCCGTCTTCGACGGGCTTGTCGTTTCCCTCCGGTCCGGCCGTCCCTTCCGTTTGACTCGGCGCGGCATCCTCCGCAGGCGTCGCGTCGGCAGAGAGATGTTTGATCGAGTTGGCGATGACTCGCAGTTTCTTCACTTCGTCCTTTGTAGCGGACGTCAGGCGGTTGGGGGAAAGAATTTGCGCGGCGAGGACGATCGCTTCGCCGTCGATCACTTCCGGTTTTCGCATCAGCGGTTTGCCGCAGATGCCCAACACGCTGATCTCGGCGGACCCGGTCTCATCCTCCAGCATGAAGGTATAGGCCCCGTAGCAGGTCGTATCCGGGGTCGGCGTGTATGGCGGGAGCGGCGTGACCCGGCGCACTGTGCCTTGCAGAGAGATGATTCGAAAGTGATACGCATCCGGATCGGCGACCACTTCGCCGATGGGAACCGGCTCATCGGCTCGCGCGAGGCCGGCCGGCATCATCAGGCCGAGGACAAGGGCGGCGAGGAAAGCTCTTTTCACGGTTCAATTCCCCACGCGTTGAATGTTGACGGCAAGGACATCCAGTGTCGTCCCGGACGTAACGGTAATCTGGGCATCCACCAGGACGGTGTCTCCATCCGCGACGTCCGGCGGCTCCGCCGGGGAATGCTGGGACACGCAGGGCGGCCGCGCGCGGACGGTGATCTGGAGAAACCCGGTGTCATCAGACAGGACGAACGTATAGGGCGGGTGCACCATCAGGCATTGCGTGTCTATTCGTGGCAGAGCGGGCGGCGGGTTGGTCAGGATTTGGATCTGGTGTGCCGTCCCCCGGAGCGTCACGATCTTCAAATTATAGGACTGCGGATCGGCCTGCAGTTTCCCGATCGTGACCGGTTCGGCGGCGAAGCCGAGCGATCCGCTTACGCACAGTGCCAGCGTGTGCATGCCGACGATCCTGCCGATCTTCATGTCTCATTCTACACCCCCGCATCTTTCCTCACCAGGAAGCCGACGTTATAATGGCGCGCCGTTGGCCCACATTATTCATGAGGCTTCGTGACGAAACTGCGAAGACGCCAAGCGAGACGGGCGCGTGGAGCCCCGAGTGGCCGAGGCATACTTGAAACAGTATGTCGAGGCCGCGAGTGGCGAGCCCGCCCGCCATACCAAGCTTCGCTTGAGCCGCCGCGTTCAATCAAATCGCGGCGGAGAGGTACTTTGCCTCCAGTAGGCTTAGATGCCAAGCCCACGGCCAGGCATGTCGCAGCGGCGTATGCGCGGTTGCAGTAGAAGCTTTCATGAATAATGCGGGCTAGGCAGGCGTGACAGGAACGGGGAGACGATGGCCATGCCCATGAATCGCACGGACGTTTATATAAAGGACGCACGGCCGCTGTTCGAGCGGACGCTCGGCGAGATGGTGGAGATTCCCTCCATCAGCATGGATCCGAAACATGCGGGCGATGTGCGGCAGATGGCCCGGTACGCATCCGACCTGCTGCGCGGCCTGGGCGCCGACGCCACCGTCGTCGAAACCAAGGGCCATCCGATCGTGTCGGGCGGCTGGACGACCGGCAGGAACCATCCCACCGTCACGATCTACAATCATATGGATGTGCAGCCGGCGCAGGAGCCGCAATGGAGACAGTCTGGGCTCAAGATCCTAGTGCAACACTTGTATCCTGGTCGATCCAGGCACCAAGGAGTTGCA
>MHEU01000032.1:0-1524 GCA_001805245.1 Nitrospirae bacterium RIFCSPLOWO2_02_FULL_62_14
CCCACCTCGATGACCGGCTGCAGCGCCGTGAGCGCCAGCGCCCTATCGGCGACCGCGGCGGCGGCGACCGTGCCCGCAGAGACTTTCAAAAATTGACGCCGTGATAAAAACATCGTGTCTACCTCCTACGTTGATTACAGAACCCTTAGAGCCAACCTTTTCGTCAATATTCAGGATCACTATGCGCATCATGCAAAAAATCAATAGTATGAACTAAGCAATACGGAAGCCAAACTATTCTATTTCTGTTTGTGAGATGAAAAGCTTGTAACCTACTGATAATATTGTATAATGTTTGATTGATTTATTATTTAGGTTTACGAGTAATAACAAGCAAATCGTGTATTCCAGGTAGCAAATCATCAAGCGGTTATTGATCAGACAGAATTATATTCAATTAAAACATGTAGTTATAATTAATTTTACATTGATACTAAAAGGTAACCATATTTCATCATGGTAACTTGCTTTCATATTTGGTTTTATAATCGATGCACCATCATTAATTTTTAGAATTCATCAATGAAGAAAAATCGGATTGATTGAGCCTTCTTGACACAACTCATTGCACTCAGTACAATCCGCCCTCTTCAGTATTTAAAGAGAGCGGGAATAGCTCAGTGGTAGAGCATCGCCTTGCCAAGGCGAGGGTCGCGGGTTCAAATCCCGTTTCCCGCTCCATTTTCAAATGGTTACGGCATCCTGCCATCTCTACAGCCCCGCACAAGCATCACTGCGCTGCATCAAATTATGAGTGAGTCAGACCAGAGCGCGAAAGTCGTCATTTACTGGGAACGTGAATACTCGACCGCATTCGCACCGGAACGTTTGAAGCTGGATTTTTCCCCTCATCGTCCGCTCATGTCGCAGATGCCTCTCGAAGAGCAGCGCACTGTCGCTGCGGGCGGATACAAAGTTATCCCTGACGACTGCGGCCCCGTTCGCATGGTAGGCCAGTATGGATGGCTTATTCGTTCGCCGGCGGACTGCAGGATCCGTCGCACTGCGGGCGGGGTTAAATGGCAAGCCCCTCCAATCCTGCCCGAGGAGCGCGTCCTCGGTTTCACGTCTTTTTCAGGGACCTACGTGGATTTGATTCTCAACAGCGGTTATCCCAAACTGTGTTGCGGAATCAGGTTTTACTACCCCAAGCATGTCGGCATGATGATGAAAGACGTCCCGAATCATTTTTATCACTTCCCCGAGCGGACGTTTTATGTGTGGGAGGGCATTAAATCCCAGGAATACAAGACGACGCCAAATCCGTATGACTTTCTCCCCGACTATGACGCCTTCACGACAAATTTTCTGTTGCAGTTGACGAAGCCGACGACGATCAAACGCGGCGATCCCATCGGCATCATCGTCCCGGTCATGCTGCCGAAGCAGTTCGCCCTCGAGGAATTGAAACATCCCTTGCCATAACATCATTTCTGTCTCTTAACCAGGGAAGCGTTTCGGTGCTATCGGGACGCCGTGCGGAGACCGGCCAGCCAGGTCCGGGCGGACGCAAGGTCGTCCGGT
>MHEU01000032.1:1548-12400 GCA_001805245.1 Nitrospirae bacterium RIFCSPLOWO2_02_FULL_62_14
GCACGGCAATAGAGTTCCGTGAGGGGCGTGACGAACTGACTTGCTTCCTTCCATTCGCGTGCAATCTTGTCCGCAAACTCAAGCGGCGTCATATTGGAGGATTTGTTCAGCCCGCGAGACCGCAGGAACTGCAGCATCCGGTTATAGATCTTGAGAGCCGCCATGTGCTGGGTCGTCGGCCCGCTGGTTCTGTGCGATTTCCACCAACTGCATCGATAAAACCGCAGGAATAATCCGAGCCCGGCCAGTGCACAGAGCATGATCACGCCGCCGGGCAGCAGCCAGCCGTAGGACTGCCCGAGATGCGCGATCCTGGCACGGACTCCCGCGCTCCAACGAAGGAACGCCACGAAGCGGGCCGCCGTCCCTGTGCGCATGGCTTCACCCTGCTCACGAACACCCTCCGCCATTGCCACCTGGTCGCGGAAGCTGTAGCGGATCACGAAGCGATCCCATTTCAGCCTGATCGAATCCAGCACCCTGCCGGCGCGCACCACAAGCGGGTGGGGGAGGACCAGAGGAATATTCGGGGTCGGATCAAACGTCACCCAGCCGGCATTCGGAAAGTAGACTTCAACCCACGCATGCGCATCGCGCTGGCGAACCGTGTAGTACCCGCCCACATCGTTCCATTCGCCCTGGGCGAAACCGATCGCAAGTCGTGATGGAATACCCAGCGTCCGCAACAACACCACCATCGCCGTAGCATAGTGATCGCAATACCCGGTTTTGCGTACGAAGAGAAACTCCTCGACGGGATTTCCCGCCTGAACCGTCCCCAGATCGAGGCTATATTGGTAATTTTTGCGGAGATACCGTTCTACAGCCACCGCCGCCTCACGGGGAGTTGCCGCAGGCGGGGCAATCTTCCGGGCCAGTTCGGAGACACGTTGATCGACGGCGGGCAATTGAGTGAACCGCCGGCGGATCGGCTCCGGATATTCGCTCAGGACGCCGCCGCGATCGCCGGCTGACATGCGCGCCGGGATCGAGCGCACACTGTACTGGAAGCGTGCGGCCGGCACATAGGGGAGAGACACGTCGCCCATGCCGTCGACCAGCACGGTCGAAAACGCGCCCTTGACCGATTCCACAAACGGCACCCCGAACAATACCGACGTATCGAGTGCCTCGACCAAAATGTCCTGGCGAAGTCCGGGGGAGGGTGCCGGCAGCCTGTCCCTGGCGACCACAAATTCCCCATCCAGAGACCGGCCCAACGGCTGCCGGTAATGAAGAGTATTCGACCAGGAGCGTCCGTCATACACATCATAGGAGGCCCCTCTGAAAAAGGCACGTTCGGCCAGAGGCCCTTTGTGGTCCGGGAACTCGACGCGCATGACGACTGTATTGTCCAGCTTGACCGAGCCCACCATTCCCAAATCCACCTTTTCGGAAAAGCCGGACATCCGGATCAGCTCCCCGCGGTTCTTTTCAAAAAAGCCGGCGCCGATGCGGGGCATGACGATGAAGATAAGCAGCGTCAGACAGAGGGCGCCGATCGCGATCCCGTTGGTGCTCCAGAAAAACCGGCTCGTAATGGTACCCGGCTGGCGGGCCTGGGCGGAAGAAGACGCGGCGGCGCCTGTCTGCCGCGCCTCTTCGGCCTCGCTGCGCAAGTGATAGAGCAGCAGTGTCCAGATCGCCGTGAGGAGATACGCGGCAAACACCGCCGCGTACCACAGTTCCAGGGTCAGCGCGGCCGCGCCGAGCAGTTCCATCAGGCTGATGGCATACAGATGGAGAAAATCCTTGCGCTCCCGCAGCGTGAAGAGCTTTTGGACCATCAATACGACGAGAAAGTGAAGCCCCGCGGGCAGCAAATCTCCCGACAACCAGAACAGATCCGCGAGCATGAACAGAAACGCTGCGATCATGAACCCGGTCCATGTCTGCTGCGAGAGCCTGAACAGGCCCCATTCAGACCCGAAGCCCAGGGCATGGATCAGGCAGGCGGCAAGCGCGGCTGCGCCGGCAAGGGCGAGTCCTGCCGGCAGTTCTCCGGTCAGCACCAGGCCCGAGAAGCCCGTCGCGGCAAGCAGAATCGAACTGAGCCGGAATGCTGTGTCGAGATTCACGCTTCCCTCGTCATGTGCTCGGTTGCCATGATGATCCGGCCTGCAGTCCGGCACGCCGATATGACCGCCGGGTCCGGCCAACTCAGGACGATGAGCGTGAACTCACCCGGCACCGTCTGCCCGGCAAGCGCGCGCATCGCCGCCGGAACGGGCGATGCCGCGACAACGGGGCGGCACAGCGCCAGCGCGCGGAGGATCGCATCATAGTGCGCTTCGCCGGTCCCGGCCGGAATCTCCTGTTCGCCGACCAGCAGGCGGATCGCATGGCCCTGTTGATGAAAAAATGCCGCCAGCGATGCGGTCAGGCTCACCGCCTGTTCGAATGCCGGCCGCGCATACTCAGGCACCGCCGTCGGCAACACCAGCGCAACGCGGCGCTGATCTTCAGCCTCGGTTTCTCGAACCATCAGCCGGCGCTGGCGCGCCGTCGTTTTCCAGTGAATCGCGCGCGAATCATCCCCGGCGTGATAGCGGCGAAGATTGTAGAGCGCCACGCCGGGGCCCCGTCGTGACACGGTCTGATCGTGGCCCCGGGTCGTCAAGTCGTGCACCAGTGACATCGGCAGCGGCCTGATCTCCGGGTAGACCAGGGCTTCGGACGCAATCGGCAGCGTCGCCGCCTTCAGGAACAGGCCGAAGGGAAACCGGGTGAGCAGCTTGATCCCTTCGATCCGGTGCAGTCCCCGCTGCGCAATGAGTATGGGGTAGGACTGCACGGTCACCGACCGGGGAGGAGCATGGAGCAGATGGATGCCGCGATCCACTGCGGCGCCGTCCACGACATCCTGGATGCGCAACGAAAACGTCGGCACCCGCGTTTTGCGATTGGCAATCGAGAGCGAGATCGTGGCCGGTTGGTTGGCAAACACGCGGTCCGGCATGCGGCGCCGGAACTCGAGCTGCTTGAGACTTTGCTCCGAGAGCAGCCCGGACATGACGATGAGGCTGAGCAACATCGCCAGCAGCAGATACAGCAGGTTGTTGCCCGTGTTGATCGCCGCCACGCCGACGGCCAGCGTCAGCAGCACGTACCGCGTGCCTTCGGACGTCAGCCGGATCGAGCGATAGCGGTACAGCCAGCGGAACCACTCGCGAAGACGTTGAAACATAGGATGTGCGCTCAGCGTTCAGCCATCAGCTTTCAGCAAAACTAGGACAAAACTTTTTGGGCCTGCGGCTGATCGCTGACGACTGACTGCTCTTCTTACAGCGGAACCGGCACCGACTCGACGAGATCGCGGACAATCTGTTCAGCCTCTTCGAACCGCCCGCGTCCCCCCTGGCCGGCCGCCAGCATGACCCGGTGCGACAGGACCGCCGGAGCCAGCTCCTTGATGTCGTCGGGCAGGCTATAGTCACGCCCGCGCACCAGCGCCAGGGCTTTGACGGCCTTATGAAACGCCATGGCGCCTCGCGTGCTCACGCCCAGGGCCAGCAACTCGCTGCGCCGGGTCGCCGCCACAATCGCCAGCAGATACTCCAGCAGGCTTTCTTCGAGGCGGACCTTGTCCACGTGATTCTGCAACTCCTGCACGTCCTGCACCGTCAGTGCCGGCTGCAACTCGTCGGCCGGATGCAGCGCCTGCTGCCGTTCCAGAATCTTTTTTTCCTCCGCCGCGTCGGGATAGCCGATGCGTATCCGCATGAGAAACCGGTCCAGCTGGGATTCCGGCAGCGGGAACGTGCCGTGATACTCCACGGGATTCTGCGTCGCGATGACCATGAACGGCTGCGGGAGGGGATAGGTGACGCTGTCCACCGAGACCTGCGTATCGTTCATCGCTTCCAGCAGGCTGCTCTGCGTCTTGGGGGTCGTCCGGTTGATTTCGTCGGCCAGGACGATGTTGGCGAAGATCGGACCCGGTCGAAACTCGAACGTCTGCTTCTGCTGGTGAAAGATCGACACGCCCAGGATATCGGACGGGAGCAGATCGCTCGTGAACTGAATCCGTTTGAACGAACAATCCAGCGAGCGCGCCAGGCTGTGCGCCAGCGTCGTCTTTCCCACGCCGGGCACGTCCTCGATCAGCAGGTGGCCGCGGGCCAGGAGCGACACCACCGCCAGTTCGATGACCGCGGACTTGCCCTTGATGACGCGCTCGATGTTGGCCTGGATGTCCTGGATTTTTTTCGCGACGTCCATTGCTCCTCGGATTGGGAAGCCGGGCGGGCTCTACGCCGGCGGGTCGTTGGAAAGCATGGAAAGTGTAGCAAACGACTTTCGGACCGTCAATTTGTCCGGGAAACGAAGACACCGATTCGGATGCGTCATGCGTCAGGCACAAGTGTCAGCATCCAGGGAGGGACTTCCTCCTTCATGCTGCTGAACCGCCGGGCGGTCTGGCCGGCGGGTAGACCGCCGAAGACGGCCCCGCGACGCACTTCCGCATACCGGAAGCGGTAGGGGGGTGTCGGCGGCTCCAGGACCGGGGGAATGTCGTCCCGTAATGTCATCAAATCGGCCAGCACGGCGGACGAGCCGACCGGCAGCGCCATCAGCCTGGCGTAGGCATCTCCAAAGATAGCCGGAAGGACGGCCGGCGTGAGGATCGTGTCCCGCGGACGCGCGCGCGGATCGGCCGCCACCTGAGACAACATCTCCCAGAACACATCCCGGTCAACGGACGAAAGCACCATGGCCAAAGCCCGCCGCCGCATGAAATCCAGTAGAGCCAGCGGACCCCGGACTTCGAACTTCCACGGTGGAAAGAGCAGCGACCGGCCGCCATGCAGCACTTCCAGGGCCGCTTCGCCTGCTTCGCGTACCACACGATATTCGCCTTTCGTGGACCGCAGGTGCCGCTCGATGGCATCCCGTGAGACACGCGTCGGTTCATAGGCAAAGGTGGGGGTTGCCGGCGCATGGCACGTCACCAGCGTATACCGTGAGCGTGCCGCAGCCAACACATGGGCATCGAACATATCCTGGCCGCCCCAAAACTTGAACTGCAGCCCTTCCTGGGACTGCAACGCCTGCAGCCGATGCGGCGGCACATGCAATGGTCCCCCGAACTGCGAGCCGGGCTGCAGCCGGTCCACGCAATGCAGCGTCAGCGTTTTCCGCTGCTGACGAAGGCGCGGCAGGTACTGCGCGGTCAGTTCCTCGGCAAAGGAGAGATCGCCGGCGCCCAGATCGAGCAGCGAAGGCGACTCGTCTTCGACCAGCAGATCGTAGGGGTTCCGACTGGCGCGCAGGAACGCTTCCGTTCGCTCAGGCCAATCTTGTGAACGGCGGGAGTCCTGTGTCATGAGGGCGGCAGCATAGGTCCCGCCGCCGGACGAGTCAAGCTTGCCGCACGCTTCTTGCTGTGTTACGTAAGTACGATGTCTCCCGATGTCTGCCGACACGCTCCGTTCCTCCTCCGCCTATGGATTCTCGCCGCGACGTTCACCCTTCTGCCCCTTGCGACGGGTTGTGGCGGCACATCGCACGACCAGCTCTCCGTCGACACGGCCACACCGCCGTTTGCGGTTGGTCAAATCCTCTCGGCGGCGACCGGGCAGCCGGTCCGCTTCGAGCCCTGGCTTGATGAATTGGCGGCAGCCGACGTGATCTATCTTGGAGAAGAGCATCACAACCGTTCGCACGTTGAAGCCGCGGTCAGAATGTTGCAGGCACTCATGGCGCGAGGCCATCAGCCGGTGCTCGCGCTTGAAATGTTTGCCTGGGACAGCCAGCCGTCGCTGGACCGCTACGTCGCCGACCGACAACTCTCGACCGAGGAGTTCCTGAACGAATCGCGCTGGGAGCACAACTGGGGCGGCCCATTCGCTGATTATTCGCCGCTGGTGACCTTCGCCCGTGAACAGCGCATCACCATGCTGGCGCTGAATCCGCCGCGCACGCTCGTCCGCCAGGTCGCCACAGACGGGCTGGCCAAGGCCCTGCAGGATCCCGCGATGGCCCGCTGGGGCATGCAGAGGGAATCGTTCGTGGATGATCCGGCCTACCGGGAGAGGATCGTCGGCCCGTTGCACCGTTGTCACGGCGGTATGCCGGACGACGGCTACGAACGCATGTACGAAGCATCGCTGTTTCGCGACGAAGGCATGGCCAAAACCATCGCGGGGGCATTAACAGGCGCGCCGGCCGGACGTCCGGTCGTCAGCTATACCGGCGGCGGTCATATCCAGTATCGCGTGCCGGTGCCGAACCGTGTCCAGCGGCGCCTCGCGTCGGCCAAGCAAATCAGCGTGTATCTCGCAGCCTATGAACCACGCTTCGCCGATGAAATTCGCGATGCCCTGCGCGACGGCATCGCCGATTATGTCTGGCTGACACCCCTCGGCGCCCACGGCCCGCCGCGCCGCTGCAAGTAACCCGTTCCTTTTCCATCCGCCATCGGCTACAATGCGCCGGCCTATCGATCTCAGGCAAGGAGGCCTTCATGGCAGACGAACCGGTCATCGCGCAACGCACGCCCTATGTCATGGAAATCGGACCCGGCAAGTTCTATTGGTGCCGGTGCGGCAAATCGAAAAACCAACCCTTCTGCGATGGCTCCCACACGGGCACGTCGTTCTCGCCGATGGAAGTGGAATTGACGGAAAAGAAGCGGCTCGCTTTCTGCGGCTGCAAACACACGAAGAAACCGCCGTATTGCGACGGCACGCACTCCAGGCTGTAGCGGCCTGGAAAGGTTCAGGCTGAGGTTGAGGCTCAGGAAGCCCCTTCTGCCTGCTCAACCTTAACCTCAGCCTAAGCCTGTTCAATGTTCGGTCATGAACCAGCCCGCAATCGACAATCGTTTATTCGTTCCGGCCAGTTGGTCCACACGGGCGACGCGGTGGAACCGCGGCACGGAAAAAATCACCAGACTGCCCGGCTCAGGCGCAATGCAGTGCGTGACGCGCAGCTTCGGTTTGCCGCCCTCGGCCCGTTGCTGGTCATACACGATCAACTCACCACCCCAATCGGGCTCCCATGTGGAATGGAAATAGGTCACCATCGCAAGCCGGCGCATGGGTCTGACTGCCCCGGGCGGCGCATAGGCTTCATCCGTGTCATCGTGCGTCGGAAGGCAGTCGCCGGCCGAGTAGGAATAATAACAGAACCCCATGTGACGCCGCTTGATGCCCGGAAAGGATTCGATATACTCGGCGATACACGGCAGCGACGCGCGATCCAACAAGAACGCCGTTTCAGGACCGTTGATCGGCGCCTTAGCCCAGTTGCCGGCATTTGGAAACGCCTGCGAGACATCTGGCATCTCACTGAGAGATTTCCAGGTCTGTCGGCTCATCGCCGCCTGCCACCGCGTTAGTTCCTGCGGCGACCAGAACTCTTCCAGGATGAGGACCGGATCTTTATGGAACGAAAACGACTGCGGATCGAAATCTCGAAACCGTGCGCGCATAGTGTCCTTTGCCCAACACGCGTCTGATGTACACGAGCCCCCAAATAGAAAAATTGAACACTCCTGCGCATGATGGTATGAAGGCCCGCGCCTGAAAGTCAACATGGCCCTGCTTCAGGCCAACGCCCGTCCGATGCGCCGGAAGACAACGCCGTCTTCTTCACGGCATCGGCACGCGACGAGGTATCTCCAAACCATTGATCCGGTCATGCGCCGCATCATCGCGCGCGTCGGGCCCTGCACGCTCAAGGCATACCCGCGCTATTTTGTCACGCTCTGCGACTCGATCGTCTCGCAGCAGCTCTCCGGTCGAGTGGCCGAGGTCATCTTTGAGCGCTTTGCCGGCCTCTACCCCCGCCGCCGGCCGACGCCGCAGGCCGTCGTCCGCACTCCAATCTTGCGCCTGCGCACGGCCGGGCTGTCCGGACAGAAAGCGCGTTATCTCAAGGAACTGGCCATGGGATTTACCAGCGGGAAGATTCGGCCGCACCGGTTTTCGAGGCAATCGAATGACGACATCATTGAGACGCTCACCGCAATCCACGGGATCGGCCGCTGGACTGCCGAGATGTTCCTGATGTTTTCGCTGAACCGGCTCGACGTGCTGCCCGTGGACGACCTGGGCATTCAAAAGGCGATCCGGCGCTGGTATGGCTTCCGGCAACTCCCCGCGGCGGCCACGATGCGGAAGATCGGCCGTCCCTGGCACCCCTACGAAACCATCGCCAGCTGGTATCTCTGGCGAAGCTTGCGGTAGCCGGTGCTGTCCGTCAGGCGTTGGGCGAGGCCGGTTTTGCCGTCAACCGCATCACAAGGACGTAGAGCGCGCAGAGGAGCAGCGAAAACCCGCCGAAGAGCCAGGATCGCTGCCGGAGAACTTGCACCAGCAGCGACGGGTCCTTGATCAACTCCGGCTGGTCGCCCAATAGATTTCCTCCAAACCAGGCCAGAATCCAGCACCAGAGCCCGGCCCCGATAATGGTCATCGCGCTATAGACACCGAACGGCATGCGCACGATCCCCGCCGGAATACCGATCAAATGGCGCACCACCGGCACCAGCCGGGCGAAAAAGACCCCGCCCGCCTCGTAGCGGGCAAGCCAGCGCTCCGCGCGCAGCAGTTTGCCTTCAGGGCAAAACACGAGATAACCATATTTCACCAGCAGCGGGCGGCCAAGCCACCGCGCCATCCAATAGGTGGCCGCTGCGCCGAGGTAGCTGCCGAACGTGCCGGCCAGCACGACCCCGGAAAAGCTGTACCGGCCCTGGGCCGCCCAGTAGGCGGCCGGCGGAATCACGACTTCGCTCGGGATCGGCACGATGGAGCTTTCCATCGCCATCAGGATGACGATGCCCGGATAGCCCCAATCATGGACCCACTGAAACCAGATGCCGACCCAATTGGACATGCAGGAGCACTCCTATACCTTGCACGACGCGCGCGGATTGTACCCATCGGCCGCCGGCAACGCTACAAAAAGTTCTTGCCTGGCATCAGGGAGTTCAGTACAATCCGCCCCGTTTGCTAGACAGATCGTGCCGGTTGGAAATACTAAGGGGGTGTTCCAATGAGCAGAATCCTCGCAGCAACAGCGGTGGTACTGATGAGCGTGTCCCAGGCACTGGCCAACGAGCCCAAGGGCGGGGCGCCGGACTACAGCGGTGTGACCGGGATCTACTACACCATCATTGGATTGATCCTCGCCTACGGCGTCTACGATACGTTCTTCAAGAAGTCCTGATCGTCTTCTTCAGACTTTCCTGACAATCAGATCCGCCTCGCCCGCATCATCAGACTGATGATATGCGGTCGGGGTGTGTGTTTACGAGGCCGGTTTGACCAGGAACGGCTGGAGGGCCTTGAACAGATTCTCGACGATCGCCCGGTAGCCGGCCTCGGTCGGGTGAATGCCATCGGCCTGATTCATCGCCTCGCGGGCGGCGACCCCTTCCAAAAAAAACGGCATCAGCGGCACATGATACTTGCGGGCCAGCTCCGGGTAGATGGCTGCAAAGCGGTCCGTGTAGTCCTTGCCGTAGTTTGGCGGCAGCTTCATGCCGGCCAGGATCACCGTCACACCGGCGGCTTGTAGCCGCCGGATGATCGCCTCCAGATTCGAGCGTGTGTGAGCCGGATCGATCCCGCGCAGGCCGTCGTTGGCGCCCAGTTCGAGAATCACGATCGCCGGCTTGCTGTTGAGCACCCACTCCACACGGCGAAGTCCTCCTGCCGTCGTCTCTCCGCTGACACCGGCGTTGATCACACGATAGCGGTAGCCGGCCGCTTCCAGCCGCCGCTGGAGCTGCGCCGGATAGGCCTCCTCCTGCGCCACGCCCAGCCCGGAGGTGAGACTGTCACCGAAGGCGACAATCCGCAGCCGGTCTTCACGCACCGCCGCCGTGCTGCGTCCGGGCTGGCTCGTGACGTCAGTGCCGAATCGCTGACCGAATCCGTCACGCGGACTGCTGGACGGTGAAGGCGCCGCAGGCGGCTCCGATGCCGGATCGCAGCCGCTGACTCCGCATCCCAACGCCAGCACAACCGCCAGCAGGCGTACGCCGTAAAAGGAACTCTGTAGGAAGTAAGGAATCATACCGTATAATAGCGTGTCCGTTCGAATCTTCGAAAGAGCCATCATGATCTCTGTAAAGAATTTAACGATGCGCCTCACGGCAGGCGGCCGGACCATCACCATTCTGGACAACGTGTCCCTCGACATTCCGGCCAAGCAGATGGTCGCGATCGTCGGCCCGTCCGGCAGCGGCAAGTCCACGCTGCTCGGCCTGATGGCCGGCCTGGACAGGCCCACAAGCGGCTCCATTATATTGGACGGCATGGAGATCACCGGCCTGCCGGAACGCGACATTACCCGCTACCGCCGGCAGAAGATCGGGTACATCTTCCAGTCTTTTCACCTGATCCCCACGCTGACGGCGCTGGAGAACGTCGCCGTGCCGCTGGAATTGAATGGCGACGCGGCGGCCGACGAGCGGGCGAACGAACTCCTCGCGGCGGTGGGCCTCCGGGACCGGAGCGGCCACTATCCGGTGCAACTCTCGGGCGGGGAGCAGCAGCGCGTGGCCGTGGCCCGCGCCTTCGCCTGCCGGCCGCCGATTCTGCTGGCCGATGAACCGACCGGCAATCTGGATTCCGCCACCGGCCGGCAGGTGATCGATCTGCTGCTGGGAATCAATCGCGACCACGGCAGCACGCTCGTTCTCGTCACGCATGATCAGGCCCTTGCGGAGAACGCGGAGCGGATTGTGTCCTTGCGTGACGGCCGGATCGAATCCGACAAGCCGTCAGGACGCTGACCGTCCGGCACAGCCGGGCTACGCCATGCACCCGATGTTCGTACTACCCTTCATCCTCATCTGGATCGTCACGGTCCTGCCTGCCGACACGCTGCTGGCGGC
>MHEU01000032.1:12411-23359 GCA_001805245.1 Nitrospirae bacterium RIFCSPLOWO2_02_FULL_62_14
CGAAGGATTTTTGCGCGAACCCGCCGCTGGTGGAGCCGGTCAAAAAACTGCTGAGCCTGAAGTATTACCAGCAGTGGCGGCCGATTGCGCTGGGCGATCTGCCGAAACCGCACCAGCGGATGTGGCGGCGCAGCCTGAACCGGTTCGATTGCCCGGGCATTGCCATAGGCCACTTTGAACGGAAACACGAACTGTCCTACGCCTTCTCCCTGAAACCGCTGGATCCCCGGCAGAACGGCTGGCGGCTGATCGTCATCAGCAAAACCAGGCAGGGCGCCTATCGTGACCGCGTGCTCGGGCAAACCGAGGAGCGCGTGCCGCCCTATGTGATTTATGTCGTCCCGCCGGAGGAATATACCGACGCCTTCGAAACCGAAAGCGTCAAGCTGCGGCTGGACGGCATTCAGGTGGAACAGATGGAATCCGGCGCCATGCTGTTTTACTGGCGGGAGGGACAGTACCGGAGTCTCATTCTGGCTGAGGAAGAATAATGACGGGGTTTGCATTCCGGATGGCCTGGCGGGAGACGCGCGCCGCATGGCGGCATTTCCTCTATTTCTTTGTGTGCATCGCGCTGGGAGTCGGCGCGTTGGTCGGCGTGGCGTTGTTTTCCACCAACGTGGAGCGGGCCGTCACGCGCGAAGCGCGCGGGCTGATGGGCGGCGATCTGGAAATCCGGTTGTCCCGGCCCATGAGCGGGAAGGGCGAGACGGTCCTCCTGTCGCTGGCCGATCGCGGCATCGCCGTCCTCCACGTCAGCGAGCTGGCCGGCATGGCCGCTGTCGCGAGCGACAGGCCGGCGCTCCAGACGCAGATTGTCGAACTGAAAGCCGTCGAACCGGGCTATCCCTTCTACGGGAACCTTGTTGTCGAGCCGGACCGTCCCCTGATGGAGCTTTTGTCTCCGTCCGCGTCGGTCTGTTCAGCCTCGGCTCATGCCTCATCTTCCAGCTCCTCAGCACTCAGCACTCAGTCCTCAGCACTGCCCGCGTCCTGTTTCGGCGCCGTCGCGCAACAGTCCCTGCTGATTCGCCTCGGTCTCTCCGTCGGCGACCGGTTCAAGGTCGGCGAGGCCACGTTCACCATCACCGGCGTCGTGCGCAAGGAGCCGGACCGGGTCGCCGGGCCCTTCACGCTCGGTCCGCGGGTGATGATTTTGCGCGAAGGGCTGGCGGCCGCCGAGCTCATCAAGCCGGGCAGCCGTGTCCGCGAGCGCTATCTCGTCAAACTCCCTCCGGCCATGCCGGTCCAGCCCTTGGTGTATGAACTGCGCGGCCGGCTGGCCGGGGAGTCCGCCCGGGTCACGAGCTACCACGACGCGCAGCCGCAGCTCAAGCAGTTCCTGGACCAGCTCACGCGCTACCTGGGCCTGATCGGTCTGACGGCGCTCTTTATCGGTGGCATCGGCGTGGCGACGACGATCCACGCGTTCATTCGGGAAAAACTCCAGACGATCGCGATTCTTAAAACGGTCGGGGCCGAATCGGGCGCGGTGATCCGGACCTATCTGCTGCAGGCGCTGCTGCTCGGGGCGATCGGGAGTCTGGCCGGCGCGGCCCTGGGCGCCGGCCTGCAACATGCCCTGCCTCCGCTCGTCACCGGCCTCTTCGGCGCCGAGCTCATGGCGCAACTGGATTTCTCCGGCGCCTACGGCCTGTCGTCCCTCCCGCCGATACTAAAAGGCGTGGCCCTGGGCATCCTGACGACCCTGCTCTTCACGTTGTGGCCGCTGCTCGGCATCCGTGAGATCAGCCCTGCGCGCATCCTCCGGCATGACGTCCAGACAGCTGAGTCCGAACGGTCCTGGCAACAACGGCTTGGCCTCTGCGATCGCGTGCGACTGCTGACGGCGTGCAGCATCGCGGCCGGCCTGGCAGGATTGGCCGTCTGGCAGGCCGGAAACTGGCGGATCGGGCTGTTGTTTATCGGCGCACTGGCGGCGGCGGTGACACTGCTCACGCTCTCGGCATGGCTGCTGGTCCGGGCGATCAAAACCCTCCCGGCCCCCCGCTCGGTTGCCGTCCGCCACGCGATCGGGAACCTGCATCGGCCCGGCAGCCAGGCAGTCGGGGTGATGGTGTCGGTCGGGATCGGTGTGATGGTCATCATCGCGGTATCGCTGCTGGAGCGCACGCTGGTCGATCAGGTCGGGGAGAGCCGTCCGATAGACTCGCCTTCTTTCTTCTTCATCGATATCCAGCCGGACCAGGAAGAGCCTCTCCTGCGCCTGCTCCGGGAGCGCACGCAGGACCCGGCACCGCACACGACGCCGTTGGTCCGCTCGCGCCTCCATGCGATCAACGGCCGGCCGGTTGCGACAGCGGAGGAAACAGAGCCTCCCTCCGACAGACAGCAGGATCGCCGCAAGAACTGGTACCTCACACGCGAGTACGTGTTGACGTTCCTGGAGAATCTTCCCAGGGACAACACGGTCGTCAAGGGAAACTGGTGGAAGCCGGGACAGGTGTTCAGCACACCGCTGGTTTCGATCGAAGAGGACGCCGCGAAAAACCTGGGCCTGGATGTCGGCTCGACCGTCGAATTTGAAATTCAGGGGACGATCGTCGCCGCCGAAGTCACCAGCATCCGCAAGGTGGAGTGGGGGAACTTCTCGACGAACTTCTACATGATCTTCTCGCCGGGCTCGTTGGCGGGCGCGCCGTTTACCTATGTGGCGACCGTGCGGGTGCCGCCCGAACAGGAAGTTCCGCTGCAACAGGCCGTCGTCGCGGCCTTTCCGAACGTCACCGCCATCAACATCGGCGATGTGCTGGACAGCTTCGCGCGCATCCTGGACCAGCTGGCCCTGGCCATCCGCGCCATTGCGGTCTTTTGCATTCTGGCCGGCGCCCTCGTCATGGCCACCGCGCTTGCCGCCACGCGCTACCGCCGGCTCTATGAATCCGTCGTGCTGAAGGCCCTGGGCGCCACGCGCGGGCTGGTCGCGCGGTCATTCGCGGTGGAGTACGCGTTGCTCGGCGCAGCGGCGGGATTGATCGGAACGGCGCTGGCGAGCCTGCTCTCCTGGGCCGTGCTGAAATTTATCCTGGAAGACGTGACCTGGACGCTTCAACCGGACATCTTGGCGGTGGGATTCATCCTGACCGTGCTGCTCTCCCTCGTCGTCGGTTTCCTCAGCACCTTCCGCATCCTCGGCCAGCGCCCGCTGGCGGTGCTACGACACGAATAAGATTTCTGCGCCTTCTTGTTCCGAGACGGCAATGAACCAATCGTGGCATGAGGCTAGTGCCGACGAAACCTATTCACTAATCGTGGGAGCAGGACGAACCATTGGTAATAACCGACGGCGACGAAAAGCACCCAATAGATGAGAACTGGAAGAAATGAGATGGAATCTGGAAGAGATCCGCCCTGCGTCGAACTATCGAATATGAGATACACTAGGTACGAGAGCCAGCCGATGACCACTGATAAGACGTAACCAAGCGGAAAAGTAAGAAAGAGCATAAAGTACCAAAAGCCAATGATCATGTCGTGAATCTCGCGCTGGATAAACGCGAAGACCAGGACGGCTAGACATGCGGTTAGCCACAGAGCGAAAACCAGCCGCGTCAGTGGGTGTTTGGGCAGGATTATCATCTAGTTTAAGTCTCGCAGGCTGCTCAAAACGGTCAGCCAGCGAGGCCGCAGGGAGTCCGGCGACTGAGACGTACGTTTTTCGGTACGTCGCAGGGAGACGGGCGACCGAGAACGAAGCTGGGGGCCGTTTTCAGCAGCCGTTACAACACCAGCAGCGTCGCCAGGCTGAGGAACAACCCCATGCTCGCCACATCGGTCGCCGTCGTCACGAAGATGCTCGACGCCGTCGCCGGATCGAAACCGAATTTCTTCAGCGTGATCGGCACGAACGCGCCGAAAATGCCGCTGATGACGCAACTGCCGATCATGGCCAGGAACACCACGAACGCCAGCATGGGCGCCTGCGGATGATCATGAGCGGCGGCGTAGGCGTACATGCCGAGCGCCGCGATCACGCCGACGAACGTGCCGTTGAGAAAGCCCAGCCAGGCTTCCTTCGTGAGCAGAAACTTCTCCTTGTCCTTTTTGAGATCGCCCAGCGTGAGCCCGCGCAAGGCGACCGCCAGCGCCTGGCAGCCCGTGTTGCCGGACTGACCGGCCAGGACCGGCAGGAAGGCCGCCAGCACCACCACCTGCCCGATCGTCTCTTCGAAGGTGCCGACCACCGCCGCTGCGAGAAACGCCGTGAGCAGGTTGATTTGCAGCCAGGGGTGGCGGAATTTGAAGCTCCGAAACCATGGCGTGGACAGCCGGTCGCCTTCCTCCACACCGACCATCTTGCCGGCCTGTGCGCTGATTCTCGTATTCTGCTCCTCGAAGAGGGCATAGCCGCGGGCAAGGCCCAGCAGCTTCCCTTCCTCATCGCAGACCGGATACACGGGAAAGTGTTTGTTCCAGACGTTGCGAATGGCGTCCTGCACCGACATGCGCGGCGTCAGGGAAAAGGGATCGCGCAGCATGATTTCGGACACGTGCTGCGAGGGATTCGCCAGGAGCACGTCGCGCATGACCAGCACGCCCCGCAGCTTGCCCTGCGCATCCGTCACGTAGCCGTAGGTAATGAAGGCCTCCTTCACCATGTTCCGCAGTTGTTCCACGGCCTGTTTCACGGTGACGTCCGGGGAGAACTGCCCGACGGGTTTCTCCATGAGCCGGCCGACCGTGTTCATGGGGTAATGGAGATTCATGGCCCATTGCTCGCTGCGGGCTGCGGGCATCGCGGCCAGGATGGCCTTCTTGCGATCTTTCTTGAAGCGGGCGAGGGTCTTCAACGCCATCCCGTGGTTCAGCGCAAGCAGGACTTCGGAAATCACCTGGTCGGATTGCTCGAGCAGCAGTTGCACCGCCTGCGCCGACGAGCTTTGCTCGACGTCCGTCACCAGCTTTTTGATCTGCGCCTCGTGGCCGGGGTCCGGCACGGCGTCGGGTGCAGGATTGGGCGTCGTCTCCATCATCAACCTCCTGTGCTCGGTTATCGCTCTGGCCCTGCCGTCCGCTCCTCGAAACGCAGGGCTACAGGTGACGGTGAGAATAGTCGGGTCGCTGGAATTGGGCAAGTTTTGCTTGAAACTTCGAAGGTGCGCAGGTAAAAAGGCCCAGGGACGGGTTTCCTCTTTTTTTGAATCAGGTCGTGCGGGGCTCCAGGCAAGGAGACACGGAGACATGGCGTACAAGCGGAAGCATTCCAGGCTGCACATCGAGTCCCAGGGGGACCTCCACCGTGACGGCAAGATCATGGCCTGCCAGGTACTGGACATGGCCGAGCACGGCCTGCTGATCAGGCCCCCGGCTCCCTTGACGGTGGGGGAAGAGCTGCCGTTTGAATTCGATTTAGGAAAATCGCGCCGGATTCACTGCACGATCAAGGTTGCTCGGATGGCGAAATCGGATTTCGGCGTTCAGATCGTGGCCATCGCCCCGGACGATCAACGTTACCTCACGGAGTACCTGGACGACTTCCTCACGAACAATTTCGGCCGCACGTAGCCGAACGGCTCCCTGCGCGCGAACCCGTGCCTTTCCCGCCATAGAGGCAACCCTCATCGGTCACCGCTCACGTAACGCCCCAACGCCTTGCCGGCCCGCTCCCGCAGAGACACGGCGATCCGGAGCTGCTCCAGATACTGATCGAGCGTCTTCCCGCCAAGATCAATCTTGCGTTCGCGGAAAAATTTCCGCACGTCGCGCTCGAGCGCCGGGGTCGCCAGGCCGATGATCCCTTCGCACATCCGCCGGAGCCCCTGCTTGGGATACAAACGGTCCATCCTCTCCCAGTTCGTCTTGACGAACCGCCATGCCGCTTCGCGTCCATACACGCTCATGAGCAGCAGCCGGACCATGAACGGCGCGTCCTGCGTGCGGAATTCGCCGTTGATCGTCTTCGCCAGCGTGCGCGCCAGCAGGCCGACCGGCCTGAACGAAGCCAGCGCGTAGAGATACCGCCGCTCCTCCTGCGGCGTCGCGGCCGCAGGGAACCGCCCGGCGAATTCCCGGTACCGCGCCTCGCCGCCGGCATGCGCGAGAATGGCGATCAGCGCCGGCAGGAGGTTGGGGTCGACCGTCTCGGGACGCTTCTGCTGCCCGGTATAGAGTTCCGCCGCCCTGTCCTGGGCGGCCCGGTCGTTTCCGATCGTGCCCAGCGCGCGGATCGCCTCGCCTCGCAGCTGCCGGCGCAGTTCATCTTCGTCCCGGCGCGGCGTCCAGCCCAGGTCGTCCACGAGCGGGCCCACCCGGTCGCGCACGAAGGCTTCCAGCGCCTCGCGCCCAGCGGGCTCGATGATGCGGTGCAACACATGAAACGATTCGATCAGCACCGCCCAGACGTTTTTGTCCCGATCGGCCCGAAACTGCGCGGTCATGTCCAGATAGTCCGTCAGGGGCATGAGTCCCGCCACCGCCGAAGCCCACGCATCGTTCACGAGATTGAACCGCTCGATCGGCGCCAGCCCGTCCGGCACCAGGCGCAGCAGGCGTCCGAGCAGTTCCGGTTCGTAGCGGACGCGGTAAAATCCGTGGCCCCCTGCATTGACCAGCACCGACTCCACGTTCTTCGGCACCTTCACCTGCATGCCGGCGCCGGTCATTAGCACGCGCAGCGAGTCGCGCGTCGTCGCGGTCGCCACTGTGAGCTGAATCGGTATCCGCCAGGTCGCAACGGCGGGCTTGCGGCGGGGGGCGCGGGACGGGGGGGAGGACAAATAGGTGAACTGCTGCTGCGCGAGACGGAGCCGCCCGTTTTTGCCGAGCGAGACCGTCACCAGCGGATAGCCCGGCTTGAAGATCCAGCCGTTCATGAGCGCCGGGACCGGCTGCTTCGCCGCGCGGCCCAGCGAGACCCACAAATCTTTCGTGTCGGCATTCCCGTAGGCATGGCGCTTGAGATAGTCGCGGATGCCGTTCCTGAAGACGGTCGGGCCCAGATACTGCTCGAGCATCCGCAGCACGGAGGCGCCTTTTTCGTAGGTTAGGGTGTCGAACATGGCGTCGGCATCCTTCGGCGCGCGGACGGGATATTCGATGGGCCGCGAACTATGGAGACCGTCCACGATCATCGCCACCGCCCGCGAGGCGCCGAACGTGTCCCATCGCTTCCATTCGGGCTTCCAGGCATCCACCGCCAGCATCTCCGCGAAGGTGGCGAAGGCTTCGTTGAGCCAGAGGCCGTTCCACCACGACATGGTGACCAGATCGCCGAACCACATGTGCGCGTTTTCATGCGCCACGACGTCGGCGATCCGTTCCAATTCGGCATGGGTCGCGGCCTGCTCATCCACCAGGAGCGCATTTTCCCGGAACGTGATCGCGCCGAGATTTTCCATCGCGCCCGACGCGAAGTCCGGAATCGCCAGCAGGTCGAGCTTGTCGCCCGGATAGGGGAGGCCGTAGTAGTCCTCGAAAAAATTCAACGAGAAGGCGGCGATCTCCTGCCCGAACCTGGCAAGGTGTTTCTTGCCCGGGACGCACCAGAGCCGTAGCGGCGCCGAGCCGACCGTCGTCGGGGCCGTCGCCTCGAGCCTGCCGACGATGAAGGCCACCAGATAGGTGGACATCTTCATCGTGTCAGCAAAGCGCAGGACTTTCCTGCCGCTTTCTCTCCGCTCGGAAACGATTCTCGTGTTGGAGACAGCCGTCAGCGCCGGATCAATGACCAGCGTCGCCGCAAAAACCGCTTTGAAGTCAGGCTCGTCCCAGCAGGGGAAGGCGCGCCGCGCGTCGGTGGCCTCGAACTGCGTCGCGGCCATGACATGCGCGGCGCCGGACGCATCCTTGTAGGTGCTGCGGTAGAACCCGCGGAGCTTGTCGTTCAGCCTGCCCTGAAAGGAGAGGGACAGCTTCCAGATGCCGGCGGGAATCGTCGAGGGAAAAGTCAACCGGCACCGCTCGGCCGGCCCGTCGAGGGCGATCGAGGCGCGATGGACCGTGCCCCTGCCGTTCTCGATGGCCGCCGCCGTCACGTCGAGCTCGGCGGCGTTGAGGATGATGGTCTTCGTGGGCCGGCTGACGGCGACCGTGATCGTTGCGCGGCCGGCAAAGGTAGCCGCCGTCACATCCGGTTCGAGGCGAAGGTCGTAACGTGACGGAAGAATGTGCCGCGGCAGCCGGTGGGAATCACCCACGACGCGGCTCTGCGTATTTGACTTCGACACCGCCGGGCGCGCCGACGATCAGAACGTCCGTGCGGCCGACGAAGAGTCCCGTTTCGACCACCCCGGGGACGGCGTTGAGCTGCACGTCCAGCTCGGCCGGATTGTCGATCCGCTCGATCTGCATGTCGAGGATGTAGTGCCCGGCTTCGGTCTTGTAGATGTGCCCGTCCCGCTTGCGCAATGTCACCGTGTAGCCAAGCTCCTCGATCTGCCGGGCGGTGCTGCCCCAGCCGAAGGGCACGACTTCGATGGGAAGGGGAAAGGTCTTGCCCAGCCTCGGCACGCATTTGGTGTGATCCACGACGATGATGAGCTGGCGCGCGGCCGCGGCGACGACTTTTTCCTTGAGCAGGGCTCCGCCTCCGCCCTTGATCAGATTGAACTGGGGGTCCACCTGGTCGGCGCCATCAATCGTCACATCAATGGACCATTCGTCTTCCGTTTCGATGAGCTCAACGTCATGCTTGTGAGCCAGCACGGCGGTTTCCCATGACGTCGGCACGCCCTTGATCTTGAGTCCCTGCTTGACCCGCTCACCGAGCTCGATGATCACGTGCTTGGCCGTGGAGCCGGTACCCAGCCCGACGACCATCCCGTCGCGGACAAAGTCCACCGATTTGATCGCCGCCTGACGTTTGAGCTCGTCGAGGTTCGAGGCGTTCATGGGGCTCCCTTCCGCAATTGCGCAGCAACCGACGCCGCGCCCAGCAGCGCCGCTTTCGGATTCATGATCACTCGCACCGGAACGGCGGCCAGCAGCTTTTTGTACCGGCCCTTATCTATGAAGGCCTTCATGAACAACCCCTCTTTCAGCTTCGCCAGCAACTTGGGGGCGATCCCGCCGCCGAGATACACGCCGTCGAGCGCCAGCGCCTTCAACGCCAGGTTGCCGGCTTCGGCTCCGTAGATGGTCGCCATCATATCCAATGCCTGCACGGCGATTTCCGCCTGTTTCTTGAGCCCGGCTTCCGCGATGATCGCGGGAGGATCGCCGACCTTGATCTTTTCCGCCAGCCAGGTCGGCTCGTTTTTCCTGGTGTCCCGCAGAAACTCGTAAAGGGCCTGCAGGCCCATTCCGGAGAGCACACGCTCGAAACTGACGTGCGTGTGCTGCGCCCGAAGATAGCGCAGCAGTTCCATTTCCAGGTCGCTGGTGGGCGCGAAGCTGCAATGCCCGCCTTCCGAGGGCGTCGGATGGTAGCGTGAGCCGTCCCAGAACAGGATCGCCTCGCCCAGGCCGGTGCCGGCGGCGATCAGGGCCATGGCGCCTTTGGTCCTGGGCGGCGTGCCGGCGTTCAGGACTTCCGTTTCGTCCGGTTTCAACACGAGCAGGCCGTAGCCCGTCGCCTCGAGATCGTTCAGCAGACGGACATGGGGAATGGCGAACTGCTTCGACAGGGCCGCACCGTCAACCACCCAGGGCAGGTTCGTCGTTTTGGAGGCATTTTCGATGACCGGTCCGGCGATGCCGAAACAGGCGGCATCGATCCTGGGGGGCTTCTCCGGTTCCGGCGCCGTCTCACCGGCGTCATCGGAATCATGTTCCGGCGGCGCGGGGGGGAGAAGAAACTCTTCGACGATTTCTTCCAGCGACTTGTAGTCGGCGCTGGCAAAGGTCTGTTCGCGGACCGGCTCGACCCGCTCGGTCTTCCAATCGAAGAGCGCGAGGCTCGTTTTGGTGCCTCCGATGTCGCCGGCGAGAATCATCCGTCATTCCTCATGGGAAATCACGCGCTGTTGTTCAACCGGCAGCTCCGCCGCGGCCGCGTGGTCCAGGAACCAGATCAACCGTCCATTGTCCGGCTGGATCAGCTTCGCGGGGTATCGTTCAGGATCCGCGGCACGATCCTCCAGCACGGCCTTGAGCGCCGGCGCCTTGCTCCTGCCGCTGACGAGAAACACGACCGCATGGGCTTGATTGATCAACGGGGCGGTGAATGTCAGCCGTTGCTTTGTGCCCTGTGGCGCCTGATTCGGAACGATCAGCCGCTGCCGCTCGCGCAAAGCCGGCGTGCCCGGAAACAATGACGCCGTGTGGCCGTCGTCGCCCAGACCGAGCAGAATCAGATCGAAACGGGGCCAGGCCGGCGCCGGCGCGCCGAATTCCTTCCGGATGCCGTCTTCATACCGGCCAGCGGCCAGCGCCGGCTCGTCTTCGCTCCGCATGCGGAAGATGCGGTCCCCGGCGAGCTTCAACGGTTTGAACAGCGTCTCGTTCGCCATGCGAAAATTGCTGTCGGCATGATCGGGCGGTACGCACCGTTCATCGCCGAAGAAGATCGCCGCGCGCGACCAGTCGAACCGCCGGGCGAACCCGGGGCCGGCCAGCAACGCGTACAAGGCCTTCGGCGTCGAGCCTCCCGAGAGCGCGAGCCGGAACGTGCCGGCACTCTTGAGGGCCTGCTCACCAGCCCACACGACGAAATCCGCCGCTTCGCGCGCCAGTTCGTCGCCGTTCTCCAGAATGCGGAGTTCCGACACGCTCATCAGCCCGCACTATCCATGACGGCTTCTACTCCAACCGCCGATACGCCGCTGCGACAAGCCTGGCATGCCAGGCTCGACATCCAAGCCTACTGGAGGCAAAGTACCTCTTCGCCGCGATGTGACCCGTCGAGAGCCTCTGGGTCGAGCGATCGAACGCGGCGGCTCAAGCGAAGCTTGGTATGGCGGGCTCGCCGCTCGGTCGGTCAACAGCCCGTTCGGGGACTGGCTCCGTCGTCCTCGACGGTGCCTGTCCCGGTTCGGACGGGGACAGACAC
>MHEU01000033.1:0-204 GCA_001805245.1 Nitrospirae bacterium RIFCSPLOWO2_02_FULL_62_14
ATCATCCTGGTGTTCCTGGTCTCGGCGGCGAACGCGGTCCAGTTGACCGTCGTCTCCCAACTGCTGGAGCGGTTCGTGATGTTCATTCCCAAGCTCATCGGCGCGGTGGTCGTCGTGGCCGGCGGATTGCTCCTGGGGCATTTTTTCGGCGAAGTCGTGCTGAACGCAGCCACGGCCAACAAGCTCGACAGCGCGGTGGCATTC
>MHEU01000033.1:224-5827 GCA_001805245.1 Nitrospirae bacterium RIFCSPLOWO2_02_FULL_62_14
GGTGGTGGTGTTCGCCGGTGTCATGGCGCTCGAGCAGATCGGCATCGATACGACCATCATCACCTCGTCCATCCAAATCATCCTCGGCACGATCGGCTTGGGCGTGGCCATCGCCTTCGGGCTGGGCGGACAGAGCGTGGCGGCTGAGGTCATCAAGAATTTTATCGCACGGCAAGCACAGCGGCGGACATAAGGCGGCGGAGCCGCGCACGGGCATGAGAAGGTGCTGAGTGCTGAGTCCTGAGAGACGATGGATGATTTGATAGAAGCAGTGCGAAGCGCCATACGTTTCACCCGCCTACTCAGGAAGCCACGGTTGTCAAGCCGTGGAAGAATACGAGCGGGTGTCCGCCGAAGCCGCGCCGTCGCCAAAGCAACTATGGCGCGTCGGCGACTTGGCGAAGGCGGACATGCTTCGGCGGGTTCCACCGAACTTGTCTGATGTGGACGTCTCGACTGCATGCAGTCCTCGGCGCGATCGTCGTCACGATCGGTTTCTGGCTGGCAGGGGGAGAGCTACCGGTCGTCGCCGTGGCGGCCCTTGCGCTGGCTGCGGCCGGGTTTCTCGCCTGGCAGGGCTCGACGATCGGACGCGTGTGGGACTGGGCCTGCCTGCTGCTGGGAGCCGCCAGCGCCGCCTGGCCGATTGTGACGATGATTTAGATCGGCCGTGTGATGTGCTGCTATGATGGCCTAAACGTATCCCCTGTGTGGAACGGGGCCACAGGGGTTACAGGAAGCCGAGTCCCAAAATTCCCCTGCTCGCTACCAGGAATATGAGAGTATTCTCAGGTCACGTCCTAAACGCCTGAAATGCTGTTGATTATTGCTTGCGAACTCGATGCAGTTCCATGGCACGGCGCATGCTTTTTGGATGAGATGTCTCCGTTAATATTAGGTTACGAAAGGGGCTGTCTTGTCAGACTTCTTCCAAAACGGCGCCGTGACCGTACTGCACCGGCTGGGCCAGCCGAATCTTGATCATTTGGAGCGCGAGTTGGAGCAGTATGGACGGGTAAATCCGATCGCGCTGGTTCTGCCGTGCCTCTATTCTGAACTGGAAGGGCCGGCATTGGCCGGCATCGTGGAGCATCTGAAACAGGTCCGATATCTCAACGAAATCGTCGTGGCGCTGGGACGTGCGTCGGCGCTCGAGTTCAGACGGGCGAAAGACTACTTCAAGGTCCTTCCGCAGGAAGTCCGTCTGGTGTGGGTCGATGGCCCTCGCGTTCAGGATATCCTGAAACTGTTGGTCAGCCAGGAAATCGACATCGGCTTGCCCGGCAAGGGGCAATCCTGCTGGATCGCCTTCGGGTATGTGCTGGCGCGTCACCGAAGCAACGTGATCGCCCTGCATGACTGCGACATCGTGAGTTACACGCGTGAGTATCTGGCGCGACTGTGCTACCCGCTGGCGAATCCGAACCTGGGATACGAGTTCTGCAAGGGCTATTACAGCCGCGTGACGGATCGCTTGCACGGGCGGGTAACCAGGCTCTTCATCACGCCGCTCGTCCGCAGCTTGCAGCAACTGACGGGACCGCAGCCACTGCTGACCTTTCTGGACAGTTTCCGCTACCCGCTGGCCGGCGAGTTTGCGATGGTGCGCGATTTGGCCTGGATCAACCGCATCCCCGGCGACTGGGGGTTGGAGATCGGCGTGTTGGCGGAAGTCTACCGCAATTGCGCGCTGCGCCGGATCTGTCAGGCGGACATCGCCGATACGTACGAGCACAAGCATCAGGCGCTGTCCGCGGATGATCCCGAGAAAGGGCTGCTCAAGATGGTCGTCGATATCACCAAATCGCTGCTTCGCAATCTGGCCAGCGAGGGAGTGGTGCTCGGAGATGCCCAGTTGAAAACGGTGTGGACAACCTACCTGCAGAGCGCCGAAGAGGCGATCCGCCGTTATGAGGACGGCGCGATGATCAATAGTCTGCGGTTCGACCGTCATGAGGAACGCACGGCGGTCGAAGCCTTCCTGCGGGGCATCAAGCTGGCGTCGGAGATTTTCCTGAAAGACCCGCTCGGCGTGCCGATGATCTCGAATTGGAGTCGCGTGACGGCGGCTGTACCCGACATTTTCGACCGGCTCAACGAGGCCGTGGAGGAGGATCACATGTGGGATCCTACGGCTGAACGAAAACCGGCGTGAGCAGGATGCCCCCAACCGTCGAACTCGCACCCGAGACGGATGCGCGCGTCCAGGCCATCGAGGAGACGGACATCCTCATCGGCATCCCCAGCTACAACAACGCCGACACCATCGGCCATGTCGTGCGCGCGGTGAGCGCCGGGCTGGCCAAATATTTTCACGGCTCGCGATCGGTGGTCGTCAATTCGGATGGGGGCTCATCCGACGGAACGCCGGATGTCGTCGCCCGCACGAGCGTGGACCTCGGCGCGATGCTCATCAGGGACCGGCAGAGCCCGTTGCACAAGATCATCACTCCCTATCACGGGATTCCCGGGAAGGGGAGCGCGTTCCGTACCATTTTCGAAATCGCCCGCCGGCTCAAGGCCAAGGCCTGTGCCGTGGTGGACTCGGACCTGCGCAGCATCACGCCCGAATGGATCGAGATGCTGATCCGGCCGGTGTTGAGCGAAGGCTATGACTACGTGGCGCCATACTACCTGCGCCACAAATATGACGGGACCATCACGAACAGCATCATGTATCCCCTGACGCGGGCCCTCTACGGCCTGCGCATTCGCCAGCCCATCGGCGGCGATTTCGGGTTCTCCGGCAGGCTGGCGGAGCATTACCTTGACCAGCATGTATGGGAATCCGACGTCGCACGGTTCGGGATCGATATCTGGATGACGACCGAAGCCATCGCGAGCGGAGCCCGTGTGTGCCAAAGTTTCCTGGGCGCGAAAATTCACAATCCCAAAGATCCAGCCGCGGATCTTGCCACCATGCTCATGCAGGTGCTGGGCGCGGTCTTTGCCCTGATGGAGGCCCATCACCACGCTTGGCTGGATCTGGACGGTTCGAATCCGGTCCCGCTGTTCGGATTCCCATATGAAGCGGGTGTCGAGCCGGTCCACGTCAACGTGGACCGTATGCTCGCGAGCTTCCGTCAAGGGCTGGCCGACCTTGAACCGCTCTGGCGACAAGTCCTGGCAGGTGACGTCATGGAACAGGTGTGCTCGTTGCAGGGCGTTCCGGACCAGGACCTGCGCATTCCCGACGAGTTGTGGGCCAAAATAATCTATGACGCGGCCGTGGCTTATCGCGCTCGCGTGATGCCCCGCGAGCATCTCCTGAAAGCGCTGACTCCCCTGTATCTGGGGCGTACGGCGACGTTCGTGATGGATACGCAGGGACTGACTTCGTCGGAAGCTGAAAGCCGGGTCGAGTCTCTCTGCGAAAGTTTCGAGAAACAGAAACCATACCTCAGAGAGCGGTGGAAGCAGTTCGTGACCACGTAGAGGGGAGGCGGCCAACCCCGTGTCGGCGAAGGCTGCGAAGGAGACAGCCATGGAAGAGTTCATTGATCAAACGGTCTTGGGGCCATTGACGGAATTGGGTCGGCAGGTGCTGACCATTCTGCCCAATGTGCTGGCCATGGTGCTCCTGGTGTCTGCTGGGTTTCTCATGGCGTGGGGACTGGGTCATGGAGTGGAGCGGCTCATGCGCGTCATCAAGCTCGACCAACTCTGTAATCGCCTCGGCGTCAATGCCGCGCTCGTGCGAGGCGGAGTGAAATCCGATCCGTCCCGTCTGGCCGGTCGAGCGGTCTTCTGGGCTGTGGCGGTGTTTGCGACGGTCGCCGGCCTGAGCGCGCTGAATCTGCAACCGGTCAACCAGTTCGCCCGCTCGTTTCTTGGATATATCCCGCATCTGTTCACGGCGTCATTGATTCTTGTGGCCGGCTATCTGCTTTCGAATTTTGTGTGGCAGGCGGTGCTCATCACGGCGGTCAACGCGGGTCTGCCTCCCGCCCGGATGATTGCCGCGCTCTCCCGGTGGGGTGTGCAACTGGCGGCTGTCGCAATGGCATTGGAACAACTTGGCATCGCGAAGACTATCGTGGTGGTGGGTTTCGGAATTACCTTGGGTGGAATCGTGCTTGCGGCTGCCATCGCGTTCGGGCTGGGCGCCAAAGACCTGGCCAAGGATTTTATGGAGCGGCGTCTGTCGGGCGGGCCTGATTCCCGCGGGCCGGACGACCTGCGGCACATGTGACCGCTCCGGAGCATGACCGGGTCGCAGGTTTTCCCGCCCGCTCTTGAGACCGGACACGTCATGGGAATGCGAATGGCTGACCGACGAGCCGAACATCTCTTTCGCTTCGTCAGTTGCATGGAACTGCGGGAGGCGCTGGGCAAGCGGGCGCTCGACGAGCAACGGCTGCTGGAAATCATCGAGGAGGCCCCGGTCGACAGCATCTATTATCACACCCATAGCTACTATCTCCGGCATCCGTACGCGCAGCGGTTGTTTCCCAACGATTTCGCCACGTGGGTGGCGCTCCACGCTCAGGACCGCGTGCTCGGCGAAAAACTGGGCATCCTCGATCCGTTCGCCTTCGAGGGCATTGAGCAACTGCGGACCGAGATCGTGACGATCGTCACGGACCACCTGCGGCGCCTTGGGACCGTTCCGCGGTGCCTGACCGGGGAGCCGTTCGAGTTTGTCCGTTCTCACGTGATCGACGTGCCTCTTGAGGTGACCGCGGCGACGCTGCGGGAGTTTCGCGATGCCCTCACGGGCATCGAGGTCGGTGCGGTCTACAACCATCTCTGCGAAGCGCGGCTTCGCAAAGGCCATTTGAGGGGGGATTTTGCGTTCTGGATTGCCGCGGAAGACGGATTGCGGATGGCGGAACTCGCTGGACAAGTGGAACACGTGGGGCACTGCGGGCTCAGTTTGGAAGCGATGCGCGGGCGTATCATCGATTTGTGCGATCGGGCTCTGGCCGGAGAAAACTCCGCGGAACGGTGAGGCGATCCGTTGGCCGATCTGCTTGAGCAATATCGGGAGGTCGCCCCTCGCGGAACCGTGGACTTCCTGCGTCGGCTCGGCGAGCGGGTGGCGGGCAGGAGCATGCTGCACGTCAATTCCACCCGCTCGGGCGGCGGGGTCGCCGAGATCCTGCAGCGGCTGCTGCCCCTGTTGCAGGAAGTCGGGGTCCACGCGCGTTGGGAGGTCATCGCGGGGTCCGACCTCTTCTACCGGACGACGAAAGGTTTCCACAACGCGCTGCAAGGGATGAAGCAGCGAATCACGTCGGAGATGTTCGAGGCCTATCTGGAGTGCAACCGGGAGAACGCCAGGCGATTGAATCTCGAGGCCGATGTGGCCATGATCCACGACCCCCAGCCGGCCGCGCTTAGCGACGCCCGCCCCCGAGAGGCGGCCTGGATCTGGCGGTGCCATATCGATCTGTCGACGCCGCAGCGGTCGGTGTGGCAGTTCCTCCGTCCGTTCGTGGTTCGCTATCAGGCCGCCGTCTTCTCTCTGCCGAAGTTCACGCAGCAGCTCCCGATTTCCCAGTTTCTGGTCTATCCGTCCATCGATCCGCTCAGCGACAAGAATCGCGAGTTGCCGCCCGAAGAAGTGAGCCAGATTCTCCGACGGCTCGGCGTGCCGCAGG
>MHEU01000034.1:0-1259 GCA_001805245.1 Nitrospirae bacterium RIFCSPLOWO2_02_FULL_62_14
GGATTGGGCATGATCGTGGATTGGGCATGATCGTGGCTTTTCTGGTCGCCTGGGCGGTGATCGCGGGATTCCTGAACTTCGTCAAGCGGCACAGTCTGCTCGTATTCGCCTATTACCGAATCGCCATGGGCATCCTGGTGTTGTGGGTTGTTGGATAGCAATAAGCCATTAGCGATATCTCATTCGTTCAGCCCGTTGTGCCGGTTCGGCCCGTTACGGACTCAACAGGCGGAGAAAAAACGGTGTCAGGAACTGTTTTCGTGGATTAAACGGTTCCTGACACCGTATTTGCTCCCTTCGGCCGCAAGTGAACTTCTTTACGCTTCACGAAACCGCTGGAGGCCTTTTTCAATATCCTGTTACGGCTGATGTTCTTGAAGAGCCGGCTCCGGCTCATGCTTCTCAAAGGCCAGATGGAAGGCGAGGAAACAGACGCCGACGCTGATGGCGGCGTCGGCCACGTTGAACGCCGGCCAGTGGTAGGCACCGACGTAGACATCCAGGAAGTCGATCACTTCGCCGAACCGCACCCGATCCAGCAAGTTGCCGATCGCCCCGCCGAAGACGGCCGCCACGCTGAGCTGCCCGCCCCAGTCATCGGACTTCAGCCGGTACAGAATCGTTCCCAGCAGGACCAGCGCGAAGACCGAGGTGAGCACGAAGAACACCAGGCGGAAGCCGTTGCTGCTCGAGGCCAGGATGCCGAACGCCGCGCCGGGGTTGCGGATATAGGTGATGCTGAAGAAGTCCGGCACCACGGGGATGGACTCGTGCAGGCGCATGCTCTGCACGATCTGCAGCTTGGTCGCCTGATCGATCAGGACGGTGATCGCGCTGACCAGCGCCAGCAAGATGTATCGGGCAGCCGGCCTCTTCACCGGATCGCCTCCACGCACCGGTCGCACAGGGTCGGATGGTCCTTGAATGTTCCGACCGCGGGCCGGTAGTTCCAGCAACGTTCGCACTTGCCTCCGTCCGCCCGTTGGATCTCGACCGAAAAGCCCTCTTGCGAGCCGGGTTCCAGCACAACCTGCGACACGATAAAGAAAGCCGGGAGATTGGGCTCGTCCGGCTTCAAAAATTCACGAAGAGTTCCATCCACTGTCAGCACCACCCTGGCTTCAAGCGCCGAACCGATCACCTTGTCGCGCCGTTGAGCCTCGAGCGAAGCCTGGACGACCGTTCTGATCTGCAGCAGTCTCTCCCATCGCTGCGCGAGCTTTTCATCCGCCCACTTCCGGTCGGCCTCCGGGAACGAC
>MHEU01000034.1:1290-5020 GCA_001805245.1 Nitrospirae bacterium RIFCSPLOWO2_02_FULL_62_14
TGAAGCTCAACACCGGCGCCATGAGCTTCGTCAACGCCACCAGGATCTCGAACAGCACCGTCTGCGAGCTGCGCCGCTCGTGCGCGTTCTTGTGAAAAGTGTACAGCCGATCCTTGAGAATATCCAAATAGACCGCGCTCAGGTCCACCGAGCAGAAGTTGTTCAGCGCGTGAAAGATGGTGTGGAACTCGTAGTCCTCGTAGGCGGTCCTGACTTTGGGAATCAACTCGCCCAGCCGCAGCAAGGCCCAGCGGTCCAAATCAGGCAGCTTGTCGTAGGCCACCCGTTGCGCCGCCGGATCGAAGTCGTACAGATTACCCAGCAGGAACCGGCAGGTATTGCGGATCTTGCGATAGGCCTCGACGAGGTGATTCAAAATCTCCGGCGAAATGCGAAGGTCTTCGCGATAGTCCTGCGCCGCCACCCACAGGCGGAGGATTTCCGCTCCGGACTGCTTGATGACATCCTGCGGCGCCACCACGTTGCCGGCGGACTTGGACATTTTCTTCCCCGCCCCGTCCACGACGAAGCCGTGCGTGAGGACGGCCTGGTAGGGGGGTGTTCCGTCCGTCGTCATGCCGGCCAGCAGGGCGCTGTGGAACCAGCCCCGGTGCTGATCCGATCCCTCCAGATACAGGCCCGCCGGCCACCAGCCCTGCGGTTTCAGGACCGCCGCGAAACTCACGCCGGACTCGAACCAGACGTCGAGAATGTCCCGTTCCTTTTCAAAATCTTTCGCGCCGCACGCGCACGAGGTGCCGGCCGGCATTAATTCCACCGCCGGCTTCTGGAACCAGACATCCGCGCCCTGCGTCTCGACCAGCTTCGCCACATGCTCGATGATGGCCGGATCGGCCAGGACCTTCTTGCAGGCTTTGCACGTGAACCCGGGGATCGGCACCCCCCAGACCCGCTGGCGCGACAGGCACCAGTCCGGACGGTTCTCGATCATCCCGAAGATCCGGTCGCGTCCCCACGGAGGAATCCACCCTTTGCGCTCGGCCATCTCATCGATCGCGCGCAGCGTCTTCTTCCGCAGGTCGTTCGTCTGCATGGACACGAACCACTGCTCCGTCGCGCGAAAGATCACCGGCTGCTTGCAGCGCCAGCAATGGGGATAAGAGTGGCTGAGACTCCCGTGGCCAAGCAGCAGCCCCTTCCCCTTCAACGTGTCCACGATCGCGGGATTGGCTTTGAAGACATGCTGCCCTGAAAAATCCTTGACGCGCCCGGTAAACCGGCCGGCGTTGTCGACCGGCGCCAGAATTTCCAACTGCTCCGCCTTCGCCGCGGACGCGTTATATTCCAGCGCCAGGATATAGTCTTCCATGCCGTGTCCGGGCGCGATGTGGACGCACCCGGTGCCCTGTTCCAGCGTCACGAAGTCGCCGAGCAGCACCGGTGACGTGCCATCCGACAGCGGGCGCCTGGTTCCAAGCTTGTGAAATCCTTCCCGCCCTTTCCTCGTTCCGAGGATCGAGTGGTCCGGCAGCGAACAGGCCTTGGCGACAGCGTCCACCAGCGGCCTGGCCATGACATAGGCTTCGTCGCCGACTTTGACGAAGGCATAGTCGTAGTCTGGATGGAGGCAGACGGCCTGGTTGGCGGGAAGCGTCCAGGGAGTCGTCGTCCAGATGACGATCGAGACCGCCTTGATCCCCGCCAGCGCGACCCCGCACAGTTCGGCGATCCGCGCAGGCGTATCGATGAACGGAAACTTCACGTACACGGACGGCGAGGTGTGGTTCTCGTATTCCACTTCCGCCTCCGCCAGCGCGGTTTGATCCTGCGTGCACCACAGCACCGGCTTGAGGCCCTTGAAGACGCCTCCCCTGGCCACGAACTTTCCGAACTCACGGAGGATCGTCGCTTCGTAGGCCGGGTTCATGGTCAGGTAGGGATGTGCCCAGTCGCCGAGCACGCCCAGCCGCTTGAACTCGTCGCGCTGGATGGCGACGTACTTCTCCGCATAATCGCGGCACAGCTTGCGGATCGCCGGCGCATCGAGGTCCTTCTTCTTGTCGCCCAATTCCTTCATCACCTGGTGCTCGATCGGCAAGCCGTGACAGTCCCAGCCAGGCACGTACGGGACCTGGAAGCCGGCCATCGTCTTCGACTTGACGATGATGTCTTTGAGGATTTTGTTCAGCGCGTGGCCGATATGAATGCGGCCGTTCGCGTAGGGCGGCCCGTCGTGCAGCACGAACAGCTTGCGGTTTTCCTTTTTGCCCTGTTCCTGAATCCGCTCGTACAGTCGTTCCTGCTCCCAGCGGGCAAGCATCTCCGGCTCCCGCTGCGGCAGGTTCGCCTTCATCGGAAAGTCGGTCTTGGGGAGATTTAACGTCGCTTTGTAGTCCATCAGATCCGGCTTTCAGCTTGCCACAGCAAAAACAAAACTCTTTCCGTGAGGATGGTCAAAAAGGCCGTCCAGCGAGGCCGCAGCGAGCGAGGGACCGAGGCGTACGCTTCTCGGTACATTGAGGTTCCGAGCGATGCGAGAACAAAGCTGGCGGCCTTTTTCACCATCCGTCAGCTGATCGCCATCATGCGATCGAGCGCAACTTTGGCCCAAGCCTTGTCGTCTTCCGGCACGACGATGTGGTTGACCACGTGGCCGTCGGCCAGGTTTTCCATCGCCCAGCAGAGGTGGGGTGCATCGATGCGAAACATGGTGGCGCACTGGCAGACCGTGGAGGAAAGGAAATGGACATGCTTGTCCGTCTGTTCCTTCTTCAGCCGATTGACCAGATTCAATTCCGTCCCGACCGCCCAGGCCGTGCCGGCGGGCGCCGCGCTGACGGTCCGGATGATGAATTCCGTCGAACCGACCAGGTCGGCCTTGTTCACGACGTCTTCATGGCACTCCGGGTGCACGATCACCTTGATGTCCGGATGCTTCTTGCGGAAATAGTCCACGTGCGCAGGCTGAAACATCTGATGCACGCTGCAATGCCCCTTCCAGAGAATCAGACGTGCTTTCCGTATCGCATCGGCGCTGTTCCCTCCGTTCGGCAGGTAGGGATCCCACACGATCATCCGCTCACGCGGCAGCCCCATTTTATTGGCCGTATTGCGCCCCAGATGTTCGTCCGGAAAAAACAGAATCTTTTCGCGCCGGGCCCAGGCCCACTCCATCACCGCCCGCGCATTCGACGACGTGCAGGTGATGCCGCCGTGCTCGCCGCAGAAGGCCTTCAGCACCGCGGCGGAATTGACGTAGACCGCCGGCAGGACGGTTTCCTCGACTGGCAGGATCCGGCCCAGTTGATCCCAGCATTCGTCCACCTGCTCGATCGCCGCCATGTCGGCCATGGAACAGCCGGCCGCCATGTCCGGCAGAATCACCGTCTGGCTGGATCGGCTGAGAATGTCGGCCGTCTCGGCCATGAAATGGACGCCGCAGAACACGATGTTCGGGCGGTCGGCATGTTGCGCGGCCAGCTTGGCCAGCAGGAGTGAATCGCCCCGAAAATCAGCGTGTTCGATAACTTCGTCCCGCTGGTAGTTGTGCCCCAGCACCATCACGTTGTTGCCGAGCGCGCGCTTGGCCTCGACCGTCCTCGCGAACAGTTCTTCGACGGAACGTCCCTGGTAGTCCGCGATGGAACGCGGCACTGCAGCCACAGCTTTCACTGGTGGACTCCTCCCACTCCAGCTCCTGAATAACCCCGTTCGTAGTGGGTGAATTGTCATTGTACGCGAGGACTTTCAGACAATCAATCAGCGCCAG
>MHEU01000034.1:5081-7128 GCA_001805245.1 Nitrospirae bacterium RIFCSPLOWO2_02_FULL_62_14
CCTGGAAGGGCGGGGCGAGTCGTGGTTCGACCCTTCGATGGGCTCAGGGCCCCGAGTTGAGTCGAGGGGCAGGCTCACCACCCTGAGCCCGGTCGAAGGGCAGGGTTGACAAGGCTGAAAAACGAGGAGTACGATTCACTCCCATAACGAGCTAGGGGAGCCTCGAGGCTGAGAGTCCGTTGCGGGACGGACGACCCTCTGAACCTGACCTGGTTAATACCAGCGTAGGGAAGCGAACAGAGCGTTGGTCATTTCGGACCTCTCAGCCGCACCCCTTCCGGTGCGGCTTTTTTATTTGTGTCCGATGAGCGAAGCGAGAGAAAGGAAGCGCCCATGAACAACACCCATAAAGGTAATGGTTCCGGGAACGGGAAGGGAACCGGACAGAAGCCGGTTGATGCCACGCTGACAACGACCCCCTTCCCCGCCTCACAGAAAGTCTACATCGAGGGCACCCTGCCGGACGTCCGCGTCCCGATGCGTGAGATCAGCCTGGCGCCGACCCATTCGGCAAACGGCGCGGCGCCGGCGCCCAATCCGTCCGTCACGGTGTACGACACATCGGGGCCCTATACCGACCCCGCCGTCACGATCGACGCCCAAAGAGGTCTCGCACCGCTCCGCCGCGAGTGGATCCTCGGCCGGAACGACGTGGAGCGACTGGCCGATGTCACCTCGGAATACGGCCGGATGCGCGCGACCGACCCGAAGCTGGCCTCGCTGCGATTCCAGCACATCCGCAAGCCCTTGCGCGCCAAGCGCGGCATGAACGTCACGCAACTGCACTACGCGCGCAAAGGCATCGTCACGCCGGAAATGGAGTTCATCGCAATCCGGGAAAACCAGTCACGCGAGTTCGCGCAGACGCTGGCCGCAAAGAACGGTCATGGCGGAGGCGTGCTCCAGCATCCCGGTCAATCGTGGGGCGCCAGGATTCCCGGTGCGATCACGCCGGAATTCGTCCGCGATGAAGTCGCGCGCGGCCGTGCGATCATCCCGGCCAACGTCAACCATCCGGAGAGCGAGCCGATGATCATCGGCCGGAACTTCCTGGTGAAGATCAACGCCAACATCGGCAATTCCGCCGTCGCCTCCTCGATCGAGGAGGAGGTCGAAAAAATGATCTGGGCCATTCGCTGGGGCTCGGACACGGTCATGGACCTCTCCACCGGCAGGAACATCCACGAAACCCGCGAGTGGATCATCCGCAACTCGCCCGTGCCCATCGGCACCGTGCCGATCTACCAGGCATTGGAAAAGGTCGACGGCAAGGCGGAAAATCTGACCTGGGAGATCTATCGCGACACCCTGATCGAGCAGGCCGAACAGGGCGTGGATTATTTCACGATCCACGCCGGCGTGCGGCTCCGGTACGTGCCGCTGACGGCCCGGCGCATGACCGGCATCGTCTCGCGCGGCGGGTCCATCCATGCCAAGTGGTGCCTCGCCCATCACGAAGAAAATTTCGCCTACACCCACTTCGAGGACATCTGCGAAATCATGAAGGCCTACGACGTCTCCTTCAGCCTGGGCGACGGCCTGCGGCCCGGCTCCATCGCCGACGCCAACGACGAAGCCCAGTTCGCCGAACTGGAAACGCTGGGCGAGCTGACAAAGACCGCCTGGAAGCACGATGTCCAGGTGATGATCGAAGGGCCCGGCCACGTGCCGATGCACCTGATCCAGGTCAACATGGAGAAGCAGCTCAAGGAATGCCACGAAGCGCCGTTCTACACGCTGGGGCCGCTCACGACGGATATCGCGCCGGGGTACGACCACATCACCTCCGGCATCGGCGCGGCCATGATCGGCTGGTACGGCTGCGCGATGCTCTGCTACGTGACGCCGAAAGAGCATCTTGGCCTCCCCGACAAGGAGGACGTGAAGACCGGCGTGATCACCTACAAGATCGCCGCGCACGCGGCGGACCTGGCCAAGGGGCACCCCGGCGCGCAGGCGCGCGACAACGCGCTCTCGAAAGCCCGCTTCGAGTTCCGCTGGGAGGATCAGTTCAATCTCTCGCTCGACCCCGACACGGCAAAGGATT
>MHEU01000034.1:7157-11677 GCA_001805245.1 Nitrospirae bacterium RIFCSPLOWO2_02_FULL_62_14
GCGAAGGTGTCGCATTTCTGCTCCATGTGCGGGCCGCATTTCTGCTCGATGAAAATCACCCAGGACGTGCGCGAGTACGCCGCCAAGATGCAACTGGACGAGCAGCAGGCCATCCAGATCGGCATGAAGGAAAAATCGGAAGAGTTCAAAAAAACCGGAGCTGAAATTTACCGCTGAGGACACGCCATGATGAAGAAACCCACACCCGCGCCCCTGCGCGAACGCGACATCACCCGGCAGATTGCCCGGGAGTACTACAAGGAATTCGACCAGCTCATCGAGAGCGACGTCATCATCGTCGGAGCGGGCCCCTCCGGCTTGATCTGCGCGCACGATCTGGCCGCCATGGGTTTCCGCACGCTCATCGTCGAACAGAGCCTTGCGCTGGGCGGAGGCTTCTGGTCCGGCGGGTACCTCATGAACAAGGCCACGATCTGCGCCCCGGCCAACGAGATACTGGAAGAGATCGGCGTGCCCTGCAAACGGATCAAGGATTGCGAAGGCATGTACGTGGTGGACCCGCCGCATGCCACAGGCGCGCTGGTCGCCGCCGCCTACAATGGCGGCGCCAAGATCCTGAACCTGACCAGGGTCGTGGATCTGATCCTGCGCAAGGACGGCATCCTGGAAGGCGTCGTTGTCAACAGCACGACCGCCGAGATGGCCGGACACGACATCATTCACGTGGACCCGATCGCGCTCGAGAGCAAGATCGTCGTGGATGCCACGGGCCATGACGCCGTGGTGGTGCATCTCCTGAACAAGCGGGGCCTGTATAAACCGGTGCCCGGCAACGGCGCCATGTGGGTCTCGCGCTCCGAGCAGGAAGTCATGGACCGTACCGGCGAGGTTTATCCGAACTGTTTCGTGGTAGGATTAGCCGTGGCAGCCGTGCATGGGACGCCACGGATGGGCCCGGCGTTCGGCTCCATGCTGCTGTCGGGCCGTTACGGGGCCGAGTTGATCAAAAAGAAGTTGAAGCACGAATAGCGAGACACGATCGAATGGATGCTCAGGATTTCCTCATTCAAGGCGAAGGCCGCGAAGAAGACAAAAAAGAAGCCTGGAATTTCTTCCAGCAGGCCTACGAGCACCAGATGAAGGGCGAACTGGAAGAGGCCGTCGACCTCTATAAGAAGTCGATCGAGTCCCACCCCACGGCCGAGGCCCACACCTTCCTGGGGTGGACCTACAGTTTCATGGGGCGGCTGGATGACGCGATCGAAGAATGCCACCACGCCATCAAGGTGGACCCGGATTTCGGCAATCCCTACAACGACATCGGCGCCTACCTGATCGAAAAGGGACAGTTCGACGAAGCCATCCCCTGGTTCGAGCAGGCCATGCAGGCCAAGCGGTACGAGAGCCCCGCATTCCCCCATCTGAACCTCGGCCGCGTTTACGAGCGCAAAGGACAGTGGGACGAAGCCCTCGACTGCTACAAGAAAGCCTTGACGCTGAACCCGAACTACACGCTGGCCAAAAAGGCGCTAGGCCGGCTCATCGGCATGCTCAACTGAACTGGTTCGTCTGGTTTGTCTTGTTTTTTGGTTTGTTTAGTTTCTACGGGCTCCCCTAACCAGATAAACCTGACCAACAAAACAAACCAGATGAACCAGATAAACCAAATGAATCAGAAAACCGTCCTCGTCGCGGTCAGCGACATCTTTTTCTATACGAAAGTCCGCGATGCCCTGCTCCCGAACGGCTATGTGCTGGAGCGCGCCCGCACGCAGGACGACGTGCCCGCCAAGGCGGAAAGCCTCCACCCCTGCGCCATGATCCTGAATATGAACGACGAGAAGCTCGATGCGTTTCTGGCGCTCGAGCAGATCAAGGGACACGATCGCTTCAAAACCATTCCCGTGCTGGCCTTTGCCAACCACGAGGAAGTCGACACGTGGACACGCGCCAGGAAACTGGGTGTGACCAAAATCGTCTCCCGCAACGAGTTTTCAGCGAGGACGAGAGATCTGCTCGAAGAAGTTATCAGCCATCGGCTCTCAGCGGTCAGCCTTCAGAAAAATGCTGAGAGCTGAATGCTGACGGCTTCTTTGCAAGGCCAAGAATGAAGCACTCCCGGCTGCATGAACAGCATCTGAAGCTGGGCGCCGCATGTGACGAAGCGGCCGGCTGGGAGATGCCCCTCCACTACGGCAACGCCGACGCCGAATATGCGGCTGTCCGCGGCAGCGTCGGCATCGCCGACCTCTCGCACCGGGGCCGGCTGAACGTCACGGGCGACGACCGGATCAAGTGGCTGCAGAGCGTCATCAGCAACGACATCCTGCCGCTCAAGCCCGGCCAGGGCCTCTACTCCAGCTTCCTGACCCACAAGGGCAAGATGCTGACCTATTTCCGCGTCTACGCATTGGCAGACTCGTTCATGCTGGAAGATGTCGGCGAGATCGGCGAGGTGACGCTCCAAGCCCTCCGCAAGTTCCTGCTCTACGGCACCAAGGCCAAGATGGAGAATTGCGCGGGCACCTGGGGACTGCTGCTGGTCAGCGGTCCGAAGGCAACCGATCTCATCAAGACGGCCTTCGGGGCCGATGTCGTCGGTTTGACACCGCTCTCATTCATCACGCACGAGGTCGCCGGACAGCAGGCGTTGCTCATCCGAACGGAGGAGACCGGCGAGGTTGATATCGAAGTGTTGATTCCTGCCGAGGGGATCGTCCCCGCCTGGGAAAAACTCTGGTCAGCCGGTCAGCCGATGGGGCTCAAGCCGTTCGGGACCGAAGCCCGTGAGATGCTGCGCATGGAGGCAGGCCTGCCGAAAGCCGGACCGGATTTAAACGAGGAAATCGTCCCGCCTGAAGCCGACCTGGAAGGGAAGGCGTTCAGCCTCTCAAAGGGCTGCTACCCGGGACAGGAAGTCGTGGCGCGGATGGATACCTACGGCAATGTGCGGCGAAAACTGGTGGGACTTGTCTTGAAAGACCCCGCGATCCCGCCGGCGAGGGCCAAACTGTTCAGCGGCGATCGGGAGGTCGGCTGGATCAGCAGCGCCGTGCGTTCGCCGTCAACGGGCGGCGTGATCGCGTTCGGATTTCCCCTGCGCGACTTCAGCAACCCGGGAACCGCGTTGACCGTGGAGATCGACGGCCGGCGCCACGACGCCACGGTGCACGCCCTGCCCTTCTACACCACCCGGTAGGTTACTTTTCAGGATTGCGTGCGTCAGTGACAGCCTTGGCGAAGACCAGCAGGCTTGCGCGCTCGTCGTCGTTGAGCGCCAGCAGGAGATGCGCTTCCTCGCCGTGCATGAGCCGCAGGCTCAGGAACGGCTCTTCCTGCCGCTTTTCCTTGTTTTCCCACACCGCGTCGATGACCTGCACCTTGTCGAGCTCTCCGACCGACACGATGTCGTAGCGGAAGTACGAGTCGCCGATCACCATGTCGAAAATAACCTTGCCGCCGGTGAGCAGCAGCACGTTGAACCGGCCCTGGTCTTCGTACCCCTCGGGCAGAAATTTATTGAAATGCATCAGCGCCACTTTCCGGTCGCCGAGCGCCGCCTGGATTTTCACCTTCAGCGCGTCATAGTCGATCTGCAGCGCCTGCTCGTCCGGACCGGTGGCGTCTGCAGCGGCATCCTTGACGCGTTCGAATACCTGTGCTGCGGTCATTACGCTTGCCATGTGAACTCCTTGTCATGAATTGGATGAATGTAAACGGACGCTGCCCCCCATTATTCGTGACGGTTCGTGACGAAACCGCCAAGCTCGTTGAGCTGGTTGAGCCAGTTTGGCCCGTTTGTCCGTTAACGGCATTAACGGGCATAACCGGCATAACAGGCTTAACACTCTGCCGTGAGGCGTATCGGCGGTTGCAGTAGAAGCGCTCATGAATAATGGGGGGCACAGTAACCGACGGAGGTTCTCTATTGCAAGGGGAGTTATTGGGCCTTGAAGGTGCGCGCGAAGCGCGGGAGGCCGGTATCGTCCACGATTTCCAACCGGAGCTCGCCCTTGTTCACCGTGATCAGGCCGAAGTTGTAGAAGCCCCCTTCGCTGTGGAACGTCGTCGGCTTGAAGGGAGGATTGGGCGGGATTGGCTTGCCGGTGATCGCGGAGAGCGGCCCGGCAATGAACTCGTGGAAATCCGGCACGCCGTCTCCGTTCGGATCATAGGCGTTGACCTGCGTGTAGTGCACATCACCGGCCAGCCAGACGACGTTGCGAATCTTTCCTTTGAGAATGGCGTCCACTATCGTCCGGAGTTCCGTCTGAAATCCGGTGCCGTCGGCCGCGCGCGCCCAACTGTCATTGCCCGGCATCTGCGCCGTCCCGCCCTTGGGATTGGACAGGGGCACGCTCGTGACGATGAACTTCCAGGTTGCGGTTGATCGGGCGAGGCTGTTGACCAGCCATTGACGCTGCGCCGATCCGAGCATGGTTTTTTCCGGACCGTCCCGGTCGGCGTTCCTGTCCCGATACTGGCGGGTGTCGAGGATAAAGAATTCCGCATCGGCGCCCCGGCGGAATTTCCGGTACAGGCGCGTCGGCTCTTCCGCC
>MHEU01000034.1:11736-12423 GCA_001805245.1 Nitrospirae bacterium RIFCSPLOWO2_02_FULL_62_14
CCTGGCGGCCAACCGGCATCAGCGGATCGTGCGGACCTGAAAAATTGTTCCGCACCTCATGGTCATCCCAGACGGCATAGACCGGCACGGACGCCAGAAACCGCTGCAAGGCGGCTGACCCGCGCTGATAGCGGTGCTTGGCCCTGAACTGATCCAGTGTCGCCGCGGCAAAGTCGCTTCCCGGAGCATTGGGAGGAGACGGGCAGACGTCGTCGCCGTAGATCGTATCGCCCAGCAGGATGGCAAAGTCCGGCTTCACCTGCAGCATCCGGTAGAAAATCGGATAGCCGACCCATTCGTCCCGGCACCGTTTCTGGCCGCCCAGATCGCCGCTCCAGAGAAAGGTCTGCGGCCCGTACTTGTCGTCCGCGGGCGGCGTTGTAAACACGCCGCTTCCCGATTCTTCGATCTTCTCCCGTGAAGACTGCGGGTTCGTTCGCCGTGCCCTGACCTCATACCGATAGCGGGTGGCAGGCAGCAGATTGTCCACGACAACCGTGGCCGAAAAATCACGGTCCGGGACAGTCGAGAACACGAGCGTGCGGCTGCTTCCCCTGTTCCGCCCGTCTGGCTTCCACTCGAGTTCCACCTGGGCAGGCTCGGACGTGCGGAGCCAGATCCTCGCGGAACGGCTGGTGACGTCACCGCTGGCCACCCCGTGCGCCAACGGCACCGTCGTGATCGCCA
>MHEU01000034.1:12488-21924 GCA_001805245.1 Nitrospirae bacterium RIFCSPLOWO2_02_FULL_62_14
CCGCCAGCAGGCATAGCGCCGGGAGCACGAACCGCATCGCGTCACATCGGGATGATGTCATCACGCCCCACATACCGGAAGCCTCGACTGCCGTCAAGGGCGGCACTGCAGCATTGCTTTCCGGACAAGGGCTCCGGCATACTTTGGCTGTACGGATGATTTCATGAGCACCCACACCAACTGCCTTGTTCAAAACTGCACCCAGAGGCCCTACGCCCCGGCGGGAACCGCCGTGGCCTGCAAGGAGCACTTCCTTGATTTTCTCAAGTGGCGCAGGAGAAAAGGCGCGCAGATGTTTTCCAAATACGCCGCCATGACGATGCCGGAGCGGGACGTCGTGGCCGTCGAGTGGGTCAAGACTGTCAGAGTCGAGTAAGCCGCGCCCCCTGCCAGTTCCGACCACAACGACTAGCGCATGACGGGCGAGCCGTGGTGGTGAATGATCTTCCATTCCTCCCCTACACGCTCGTAGAGATTCGTCGCCAGCACCTGGCTCTCCTGCTTTTCATCGGCCGATTGACGGGCCGTGATGTTCTCGGTACAGATGACCCATGCCAGGTCTCCGGCGACCTGAATCTGCATTTCGGTCAGCTCGAACTGCATGGAAAAGGTGTTGTTGAAGATCAGCACCCAGGAATCGCGCACGGCAGGCCAGCCGACTCGGAGCGCCCATCCCGGATGCACGCAGGTCACGTATTCCTGGTGCGCCCAGAGGCGATCCATCTGCGCGACGTCCAGGCTTTCAAACGCTTCGTAGAACGCCTGGTTGGCGCGGGTGACTTCCTCGATGCGCTCTTTCAGCATGGACGGCTCCGCTCCTATGCAGCCTTCAAATCTGACGTGCAATGAGCGCATTTCGTGGCTTTGATGGGAATGATCGAGCAGCAGCGCGAGCATTCCTTCGTCGTCGGTTCGGCCGGCAGCGCGGCTGGTTTTGCCATGAGCCGGTTCACCTGCTTGATCAGCATAAAGATGACAAAGGCCACGATCAGAAAATCGAACATCGCCTGCAGGAATACGCCGTAGTTGATCGTGGGAGCCCCGGCCTGCTTCGCAGCCGCCAGCGAGGCCGGATGCGTGCCCGACAAGTCGATGAACAGGCTCGAGAAATCCACCTTGCCCAGCACCAGCCCCAATGGCGGCATCAGGATATCGCTCACCATGGAACTGACGATCTTCCCGAACGCGCCTCCGATGATGACCCCGACGGCCATGTCCAGCACGTTGCCGCGCATTGCAAATTCTTTGAATTCCTTCAGCATAGGTTCCTCCATACCAACCTTCGGTTGAGCCGGCGGCTCTTTTTCGCTTTATCGCAACTGTCGCCGCCGGAGAATACCCTCCAGCGACTTCTCTCCTCCTCTTGGCAGAATCACACCGCCGTGTATCTTGCCGACTGCCAGTTGACCAGCCAGACCCCCGCCAGAATCAACCCGATTCCCGCGACCTTCACCGCATCAAGTGTCTCCCCGAGAATCAACACCGCAAGCAGCAACGCAGATACCGGAATCAGGTTGATGAAAATGCCGGCGCGCGACGGCCCGACGCCCCTGACGCCGTAGAGCCACGCCTGCTGCCCCAGCGCGGTCGGAAACACGATCAGGAACGCCACGGCCAGCCACGCGGAAGGCACAACGGAATCCACCCCGGCAATCATCGCCTTCTGGTCTGTCCAGAGCAACGGGATCTGCGGCAGGAGCGAAAACGCCAGCGTCGTCCAATTGACCGTCAGGGGAGAAAACCGCTCCATGATCTGCCGTCCGCCGATGGAGAAGAGCGCCCAGCAGACCTGGGCCAACACGACGAGGAGACCGCCCAGCCAGGGATTGGCGCCCGTCCCGCCGGCCTGCCCGGCGCCCGACACCAGAGCGACCCCGGCAAAGGAGACTGCGCAACCAAGCGCCACGACCCGAAACGGCAGATCGCGAATCAACAGGGATGACAGCAACGCCGTGATGGCCGGTGCGGCGCCGATGATGACGCCGCCCACCGCTGCTTCGACATAGCGAAGCCCGAAGAGCGTCAGCAGGTGATTGCCGAGCACGCCGAGACTCAGGGCCGCCAGGACCGCGAGGTCCCGCGCTGAAAACTTCGTGGTCGCCCCCTCCTGCCACCACCAGAGCGGGATGAGCAATGCCAGGGCGCCCGCGCCCCGCAGGAGCGAGATTTCAATGACCGACAGAGAGCCCAGTGCCCATTTCTGCGCGACGATCGAACCGCCCCAGGCCACCGCGGCAAACGTCAACGCGCCAAATGCCGCCAGCTCGGAGGATTTCGTCATCGTTCGTATCTCGTGAAGCGTATCTCGTCGTGCGTTAAGGAGAGGATCTTCTTCACGCTTCACGCTTCACGCTTCACACTTCACGCTTTTCGGTTTCACGACCAGCACACCGTCTCGGATCGTGACCAGGACGGCATCGACGCTCGAATCCGCTGCCACGACCCGGTTCAGCTCCTGAATGGCCGCCGTGGACTGATCCGGCGGAGGCTGCTTCAACACATCCCCGGACCAGAGCACGTTATCGATCAGGATCGCTCCAGACGCCGACACCAGTTCGAGCGCCCGCCGGTAATAATTGACGTAATTCACCTTGTCCGCGTCGATGAAAATCAGGTCGAACGGGCCGGTCAGGGGCCGCAGCGTGTCGAGCGCCGACCCCATTTTGATCTCGATCTTGCCGCCATGCGGACTCTTCGCAAAATATTTCCTGGCCAGCACCGCCGGTTTCTCGTCAATCTCGCAGGTCGTGATCCGGCCGTCCTCCGGCAAGGCCTCCGCAAAGCACAGGGCGCTATAACCAGTGAACATGCCGATCTCCAGAATGCGCGTCGCATTCACCAGCCTCACCATCATCTTCAGAAACGCGCCTTCGAGCGACCCCACCACCATCTGCGGGAATTGCATGGTGCGATGCGTCTCTTCCCGAAGTGCCCTGCAGGTATCCGACTCCGCCCAGGAATGGGCTGCGGCGTAGTCGTCGATCCCCGGCAGTGCGAGATCTTTCATGCTCAATACCCCATGGCGGCATTCAGCTTGGCCAGCACGGCCGGCGGTACGCTGAACTCGCCCTTGACTTCGATGCGATGTGGAACGAGCAATGTCGTGTGAAAGGAAATGTCGCGGATCGCCAGCTTGAAATCGGGCTGCTCGGGCGTGCTCAATTCGACCGCTTCCACCGAATAGGTGATCGCACCTGTATCCTGCGGCGCATAGTTCGTCACCACCGCCTCCAGAATCCCCAGGACCTGCTCGTTCGCTTCGACACCCTTGGACGTTTCCTGCAGCAGGCCGACGACCGCCTGCGCCTCCTCGGACACGCTGAAGTTTTCGACCCGCTCCTTGCGCCGCAGCGACATCAGGTCGTTGTCCAGATCTTTGCTGAAGGCCCCGTAGGCGTACCGGAAAAACTCCCAGTGCAGGCCTTTCACACCCTTGTTGAACATCTGCAGCTCGGAGAGAAAGGCCAGCTGCTGGAGCTTGACGTCGTTCAGCAAACCATGCGGTTCGGCCAGATGCAGCAGCGAGACGAGCAGGGCACGATCGATCGTAATCTGATCCGGTTTGCGCATGCGGGGGAACTATAGTGCGCCGTTTGAACGGGCGTCAATGCCGATATTTCCGGACTTGACGGACTTTCTCAAATTGGTTTTTAATACCCCCATGCCGGTCCGAGCACAGATGACCAAGCCCGCCAAGGAAATCGGCGTCCTCAAGGACCATCTCGCCAAACACCAGCTCAAACTGACCCGGCAGCGCGAATATATTCTGCAGGCGTTCCTCCAGAACGAACACATCACCGCCGAGCAGATGTACCGCCTCCTGGCCAGAAAAGATCCGCATATCGGGCTGGCGACCATTTACCGCACCCTGAACCTGTTCTGCGAAGCGGGCCTGGCCCAGGCGCGCCATTTCGGCTCTCAAACGCAATACGACAACGTCTCCCACAAGGGACACCACGACCACCTGATCTGCACGGGCTGCGGAAAGATCGTGGAATTCGAGAACCAGGAAATCGAGCGGCTCCAGGAACAAGTCGCCTCCCGCCACGGATTCACCATCAAAACCCACAAGCTCGAACTCTACGGCCTTTGCTCACACTGCCGTCATTGATTGACGGCTTTCCCCCTTTTTTGGTATCTTATTGAGAGTATGAATCAATTTCATTTTCACCCACAGGCACACCTCCGGACAGTCCTACCGCTTCTGGCAACGATCGTGCTCGCGGTGGCTCTGCCCTTGCCGTCCGTCGCGGCAGAGCCCGACCGCCTGGTCGTCTACTCGGGCCGTGCCGAACGGTTGATCAAACCGCTCCTCGACTCGTTTCAGGTCAAGACCGGCATCCATGTTGACCTCCTCTCCTCCGGGACGACGGAAGTGGTCAACCGGCTGCAAGCCGAAGGCTCCCGGACGCCGGCGGATATCCTGATCACCAACGATGCCGGCAGCCTTGAGCGCGCCCGCGAATTGGGCCTGCTGCGTCCGCTGACCGCACCGGAGATCGCCACGGCCATTCCTAGCCAGTTCAGGGCCGCTGATAATAGTTGGATCGGTCTGTCCGGACGGTTCTGGGTCGTGGTCTACAACACCACGCTGATGAAACCGGCCGATCTGCGTTCGCTGTTGGATCTTGCCGAACCGCGCTGGAAGGACAAAATCGCCATTCCCAATGCCGGCAGCGAATATCTTCAAGCCGGCGTGTCGGTCATCAAGGCCGTCCATGGCGACGGCCGCACGAAACAATTCTTAACGGGGCTCAAAGCCAACGCCGGCACGCAGGTGTACGGGAAGAGCTCGCAGATCGTGGAGGCCGTCGCCAAAGGGCAGGTCGCCCTCGGCGTGGTGAACCATTATTATGTCTACCGCTATCTGGCGACCCAGCCCGGCGCACCGATTGCCGTCCTCATGCCGGATCAACATGAAGGCGGCATGGGCGCCATCATTAATATTTCCGGCATCGGCGTGGTCGCCCATACGAAGCATGCCGAGTCGGCCAAACGGCTGGTGGAATACCTGGTGTCCGAAGAGGGGCAGAAGCAATTTGCCGATCTCAACAAGGAGTACCCGCTCCATCCACGCGTCACAGCCGACCCGGCACTGCCTCCCTACAAGACCACGCGCATCGCGCCGGTTCCCCTGACCACGTTGGGCAAGCTGCGTGAGCCTGCCATGGCGCTCATCGAACAAGCAGGCCTCCGGTAGCCGGCATGAATCACGCTGCAGCGGTCAAGCCCGCACTCCCCGATTCCCTGTCTCTCGTCGCGCTGACGGTCGCGGGGCTGCTCTGCCTCCCGCTTTTCTATGTCGCCTACATGGCCCTCGCCGCAGATGCGGCCATCTGGAACCGGCTCTGGACGACGCGGATTCCCGAACTCCTGTTCAACACCACCGCCCTCGCAATCGGCGTGGCGGCCGGCACCCTGGTTCTTGGCGTCTCTCTCGCCTGGCTGGTGGCTCGACGCGAGTTCCCCGGTCGGCGGATATGGGAATGGGCCCTGGTCCTGCCTCTGGCGATCCCCACCTACGTGCTGGCCTACATCTATAGCCATCTGCTCGGAGCCGGCGGTCCGATTGAGTCGGCCTGGCAGCTGCTGGCCGGACCCGACAGCCATCTCCCCTCGCCCCACAGCTATGCCGGTGTGACGTTGGTCATGACATTGGATACCTTTCCCTTCGTCTACCTCCTCGCCCGGGCCGCGTTTCTGAACCTGAACGTTTCCTATGAAGAAGTCGCGCGGGCCTGCGGTGTCTCCCGCGCCGGCACCATGCTCCGCGTGACGCTCCCCCTGATGCGTCCGGCAATCGTGGCTGGTTTGTCGCTGGTCATCCTCTACGTGGTCTCGGATTTCGGCGCCGTGTCGCTGCTCCGGTACCAGACGCTCACCTATGCAGTCTATCAGCAGATCACCGGCCGATACGATCCGACCGCCGCCAGCATCCTGAGCCTGCTCCTTGTCGTCGTCGCGCTGATCTTCCTGATCACCGAGCGATGGTTCCGGCAACAGAGCCGTTTTTTTCAAACGACGGGTCGCTACCGGGCGCCGGCCCGCCGGCAGTGCAGCCTGGCCGGCGCCACGCTCGCCCTCATCTATACAACCGGCGTCTTCGCAGCATCGTTCGGCATCCCGGCCTTGCTGCTGGCCCGGTGGAGCGCCTCGGCGGTATCGGCAGGAGCCGTGGATGCCCGCTTTTTCGGATTCGTCTGGAACAGCGTGTTTTTATCAGCAACAGCGGCGACCTGCGCCGTGCTGATCGGCCTGCCCCTGGCCTATCTGGCCAGCCGCCGGCCGTCGCGATTGAATCTCCTGTGCCTGCAGGCCGCCTATGCCGGCTATGTCCTGCCGGGGCCGGTCGGCGCCCTGGCGCTGCTGGCCATCGTGTCGCATCTGGCGCCGCTCTGGTATGGGACGGCGGCCGTGCTGGTCATCGCCTACGTCGTGCATTTTCTTCCGGCCGGCCTGCAATCCATGGAACCGGCCCTGCAGCAGGTGACGCCCAATCTGGAGGAAGCCTCGCGCAGCCTCGGGTTCGGCACGGCGGCCACGCTCCGCCGCGTGACGCTGCCGCTGGTGCGAGGCGGCTTCATCGCAGCCTGGGTGTTGATGTTCCTGCAAAGTATGAAGGAATTACCAGCGACTCTTTTACTTCGGCCGGTCGGTTTCGACACGCTGGCCGTCCGCGTGTGGCTCGAAGCCAGCGAGGAATACTATCAACTAGCCGCGCCGTCCGCGCTGCTGATCGTCATCATGACGATACCGGCCATTCTCTTATTGCTGTCAAAGGACTGGCGCGCTGCCTGATTCACCGATGTTTCAATCCGACCCTATGCCGCCTTCTGCCGAACAGGATCCCCGTCCCGGCAATCCGCCCGGCGACGCACATCGCCCGACCGTGCTGGAACTCCGCAACGTGTCCTGCGCCTACGGCGCCGGCCGGCCGGCCATTGCCGATATTTCCTTTTCCGCCCGGGAAGGTGACATCGTCTGCCTGCTCGGCCCTTCCGGGTGCGGGAAGACCACGACGTTACGCGCCATCGCCGGCTTCGAGCCGGTGACGGCCGGCGAGATTCGCCTTGAAGGCAGGCTGGTGTCGGCGCCGGGCCATCGCATTCCGACCGAGCAGCGGCGCATCGGCATGGTCTTCCAGGAATACGCCCTCTTCCCGCACCTGCGCGTGCGGGACAACGTGGCCTTCGGGCTGCAGCATCTTTCCGCCGACGAGCGGACAAAGCAGGTCGGCATCATGCTGGACATGGTCGGCCTGCCCGAGCTCGCCATGCGGTACCCGCATGAACTCTCCGGCGGACAGCAGCAGCGCGTAGCCCTGGCGAGGGCGCTGGTGCAGAAACCAGCCGTGCTCCTGCTGGACGAGCCGTTCAGCAACCTGGACCCGGACATGGCCGGCAAGATGCGGGAGGATCTCCACGACCTGTTGCGGCGCACGAAAACCACCGCCGTCCTGGTCACCCACGACCACGATGAGGCGTTTGCCATGGCCGACCTGATCGCCGTGTTGAATAACGGCCGGCTCGAGCAGCTCGACACGCCGGAGGCGATGTACCATACGCCGTCCACGCCGTTCGTCGCGGACTTCGTCGGCCAGGCTGACTTTATCCCAGGCACGATCGAGAATGGAGCGGTCCGGACCGAGATCGGGGCATTCCCCAACCAAGCCGGCTACCGGAGCGGCGCGCAGGTGGTCGTCATGATCCGGCCGGACGACATTCACATTGTGCCCGTAGAAAAAAGTTTCGCGCATATTGTGGCCCGCCAGTTCAGGGGCTCGGAAAACCTCTACACCATCAGCCTGCCCTCGGGCCGGGTCGTCCATAGCAGCGAGCCTTCGACCACCGTCTATCCGGTCGGCACCCCCGTCCAATTACAGGTGAACGCCACCCATACCGTGCTCTTCGAACAGCATCTGGGCACGTAGCGCTGCGGACCGTCCCGGCAAGTCAATGCGCTACATGAAATATTCCGGTATGAAGATATATTTCCGAAATAATTCCTGTTGACACTATTCGCTATATTCTGTTATTGATACTGCTTATCAAATTCATTTATTAATATACCGGCTCGCAGAAAGGATATTCGTGGAAGCGCTAAAAGAAACCGTCGACTACGGAGTCATCGGGCTCCTGCTGGTCCTGAGCGTCTGGTCCGTCGCGATCGCGGTCGAGCGATGGCTGTTTTACCGCCGGCTGGATGTGCAGCAGTTTCCAAGCCTGCAGGAACTTGAGATCGCCCTGACCAAGCGGCTGGTGATCATCGGCACCGTCGCCGCCAATGCCCCCTACATCGGCCTCCTGGGCACCGTATTGGGCATCATGCTGACGTTCCATACGATGGGCACGTCCGGCACGATGGCCGTCAGCACGATCATGATCGGCTTGAGCCTGGCGCTCAAGGCGACGGCGATGGGCCTGCTGGTCGCCATCCCCTGCGTGGTCATGAACAACGTCCTCCGCCGCCGCGTCGCGGAGTTGATCGCACAGTACAAGGTTCAGCATGGATCGTGAGCTCAATCAGATCAACGTCATCCCTCTCGTGGACGTGATGCTGGTGCTGCTGGTCATCGTCCTGACCACGGCGACGTTCATCACGACGGGGCAGATTCCGGTGGATCTGGCCAAGGCCAAGGAAGCCGGCGACCGGCGCGACGTGCTCCTGATTCTCACGCTGACCAAGGAAGGGCAGCTCTTCCTCAACGAACAGTCCGTGACCAAAGAGACTCTTAAAACCGCGATGGCATCTTATCCGCACGAATCGCTCGTCGTCGTGCGTGCTGATCGTGTTACCATGCTGGAACGGTTTGTCGAGGTCGTGGACGAAGTGCGCGGACTCGGCTTCCGCCAGGTCAGCCTGGAAGTGGTGAAAATGTGACAGACGCTATGGCTCGCCCATTTCAATTCTCAGGTTCCTATACGCTCAGTTGGGCATTCTCCCTGCTGTTCCACGGCGTGATGGTGGGATTTGCCGTCGTGCTGATGACGGATCTTCGTTTAGCCCCCCAACCGGAGCCCTTCAAGTGGGACGTCTCGGTCTTCGAGCCGGCGCCCGCGCCGATGCAACGGCCTGCCCCGCCCAAGCCGGTAACCGAAAGCCGGCCGGTGGAACCTCAGCCGGTCGTCCAGACGGTACAGGAAGTTGTTCAGCGGGAGGTTCGGACGGTGACCCCCGTCGTCCAGGCGGCGTCCCAGCCGGTTCGGTCGGAGCCGCAGGTGATCGCGCGCACGGCGCAGCCCATCGAGACGCCGGCACCGGCAGCCACGGAACAGCCGGCCGCAGCCGCGCCGGCGGTTGCAGCTCAATCGGCCGAACCGGTGAGCCACCAGCCGGCTGCTGTCCAGACCATACCCGTCCGCTCATCTCCGGCTCCCCAACGGGATTACGGCTGGCTGGCTGAAACGCTCCGGGAGCGGATCGAGGAATTGAAACG
>MHEU01000034.1:21940-22415 GCA_001805245.1 Nitrospirae bacterium RIFCSPLOWO2_02_FULL_62_14
AAGACGGCACGGTGGAGAACCTGGAAGTTGTGCAAAGCTCGGGGCACACCGTGCTCGACGAGGCGGCGATGGAAACGATCCGGCGCGCCTCTCCCCTGCCGCTCAAGCACGAACTGGGCAAGCCCAGAGTGACGTTCCAGTTTCCAATCAGTTATACCTTGCGTTAATCAGGAGCTTGTTATGACATTCCGACTTCTGCAAGGATTCACGCCGTTCATATTAATGGGAAGCCTGTTCATCGCTTCATCAAGCCTGGCGGCTGAGCCCGCCACGATAGAACTTGAAGAAGTATCAGACGCGGAAAAAATCAAATGGGCGCGTGCCACGAAGATCTCCGCCATAGAAGCCATCAAGACAGCCACCGCACATACACCTGGACTGGTCATCGAGGCCGCTCTCCATGCCATTCACGGCCGGCTGCTGTTCGAAATCGAAGTCGTCACCAAGGATGACCGCGTGGTGGAATTGTTCGTGG
>MHEU01000034.1:22426-25747 GCA_001805245.1 Nitrospirae bacterium RIFCSPLOWO2_02_FULL_62_14
GGAAAACTCATTCAGCAGGGAGAACTGAAACGATGAAGTCCTTGTCTGTCAGTACATGGGTCCTCGGCGTCAGCCTGCTCGCTGGCCTCTGTGTCGTCGCCCTGCCTGCCTGGGCACAGCCCAAGGGCGAGAAAAAGTTTCAGGCCGTCCTGACCGACGCGCAGGGAGTTGAAACCGACGTCAAGAACGTCATTTTCTACTGGGAAGAGAAGATCAGCGAAACCGCCTTTGTCCCGCACGAACTCAAGCAGATTCCGGTCAAGCGGGGCACGACGACAGTCAACGTGAAGTTCGACACTATCAAGGTCATTGACGTGAAACCAGGATCCGACCCGAAGGCCCTGCCGACATTGCTGGTGACCCTGATCAACGGCAAGACCGGAGAATTCGCCCTGGCGATCGACGGCAAATTCAAGGGCGACTCCGACTTCGGCGAGGTCGAACTGCCCGCCAGCGGTCTGAAGAAGGTTGTTTTCAAATGATTCCCGTCTCCGTCCACCGCACGGCTTTTCCCACGGGCATCTGCTCCGGCCCGATCTTGTTGGTTCTGTGGAGCATCAGCGATAAACGGGCCATTTGAATAACTCACAGGAGGTTTGCAATGCTATTTGGTGATTATGTATTGAGAATGAGAATTGTAACCATAATTGTTTGCATTATGGCATCATTTGCCGGAACCGGTCTGCTCGCCCCTGCCGGGCATGCCGAAGAGCCGGCGCCGGCTGCCGCACCGGATGCGGAGGCGCCGATCGTGCTCGACGAGCCGGCCAAGCCGGCGGAGAAGCCGATCAAGCTCCCCTTGACGGAAGTCATCGGGATCGGGCCCAACGCCCTGGAGCATATTCCCGGCTCCGGCCAGGTCATCACCAAGGAAGAACTGGAACGGAACCACCGCTTCACGATCAACGAAGCGTTGCGTTCAGTGCCCGGCGTGAACGTGCGGGACGAGGAAGGATTCGGCCTGCGGCCGAACATCGGCATTCGCGGGCTCAATCCTACGCGAAGCACCAAGATCCATATTATGGAAGATGGTGTTCCGATCATGCTGATGCCCTATGGAGACGCCTCGTCCTACTACTTCCCTCCCCTCTTCCGGTTCGACCGGATCGAAATCCTCAAGGGCAGCGGGCAATTGCTCTTCGGCCCGCAGAACATCGGCGGCGTGATGAACATGATCACGCGCATGCCTTCCGCCACTCCACAGGGAAATTTTCAGGCTTCTGGCGGTAACCTCAGCTACATGAATACTCACTTCGATTACGGAGGCATGTGGGGCAAGACCGGGTACCTGGCCGACTATACCCATTATCAGGGAACCTCGCCGAGGTTTTACCAGAACAGAGTGAAGGTGGACGACGCCACCTTCAAAACTGTCCAGGAACTTAGCGACAGAACAACCATCCTGGCCAAGTTCAATTACTACCACGAAGATTCCAACCTCGGTTATCAGGGCATCACGCAAAAGCAGTGGGGCGAGGACCCCCACCATTCTCCGTTCCACAACGACAATATTGACTTCAAGCGGGTCGGATTTCACGTCGCCGTCAACCACATGTTCACGGCGAGCCTGACGTCCACCACCAACCTCTTCGGACATTACATCTCCCGTGACTGGGGAAGGCAGATGCAGGATGCCGACGGCAATCCGGCAACAGGTACCTGCACCTTGTCTCCAACGGGAAGTGTCGGAGGAGGCTGCGTGACAGGAAACAACATCAATGCAACGGCAGCCGATGCCCTGCCGCAAAACGGCCGTTTTGTCAACGCCAGAAAATATTGGGTCTATGGCGTGGAGCCCCGGTTTCACCTTGAACACAAATTGATGGGTATCAACTCCGAAGCCGACTTCGGGGTCCGCTATATGAACGAGCAATCAGAGCGCAAGCAGTTCATCAACATCACGTCGGGAATCGGCCAGTCATGCCCGCAGACACAAACGGGATGCCTGGGTGAAGACACTTATCGCACGACCAACGCCTACGCGATGTTCTTCCAGAACCGGTTCCATGTCACCGACAAGGTCACGGTTACACCAGGATTCCGCGTGGAAAACGTGAACTACGATCAGCAGAACAGATTGGCCAATGCCGGCAACGGCGCCTTTTCGAAGACCAGCCTCACTGAAGTGCTGCCGGGCATCGGCGTGACCTACTCGCCGGTCAAGCAGTACACACTGTTCGCCGGCGTCCACCGTGGGTTCGCGCCACCGCAGATCTCCGATGCCATACAGTCCAACGTCGTCACGGATTTGGATGCGGAGTTGAGCTGGAACTACGAACTGGGAGTGCGCGGGCAGCCCGCCCACTGGATCGGGTTCGAATCGACGCTGTTCCGCATGGATTTCCAGAACCAGATCATTTCGCAGTCGGTCGCCGGCGGCTCGGGCGCGACGAACACCAACGCGGGCCGGACGGCGCACACGGGTATCGAGTTCGGCACGAAAATGGACCTCCTGGATCTGGCCAAAGGACGGCAGGATAAGAATGAAGACATCGTTTTTGATATCAATTACACCTGGCTCGGGCAGGCCGAATTCAGGGGTAACCGCAACAGCAATATCCAAGGCACTGCGCTCCTTCCAGGGGAAAGCACCATCTACAATACCAACAACAACCGCCTGCCGTACGCACCCAAGAACATGCTGACGGCCGGGCTGGGTTATGCCAACCGGAACTTCGGGTTCGATGGACGGGTGGAAACCCAATGCATCAGCGATATGTTCGGTGACGACCGGAACACATACAATCCAACGCCGAACGGCCAGCGCGGGATTATCCGGGGCTGGTGCGTGATGAACGCGTCGGCAAACCAGTATGTAAAGCCGATTAATACCACGTTCTTCGTCACCGGCAAGAACCTGTTTGACCAGCTGTTCATGGTGGACCGGACTCGCGGCATCTACCCGGGCCTGCCCCTGCTGGTCCAGGCCGGCGCGAAGTGGTCGTTCTAATCGAGTAAGATCAGGAGCCCGGGACGGCCGCAGCCGTCCTGGGCACTTCCGGCACCGTTGAATATGTTCCGACCATCACATGCCATGAATCATCACTTCCTTCCATGTCGCCGCTCGAAGCACTGCTGATCCTCGTGCAGGCCAGCGACGCTGCCGACCGATACCTGAAGGGACATGGTATCCGCACGGCGCATTATGCCGTTCCGCTCGGATACGCCGCCGGCTTGTCGGCGGAAGAACTGAATGATTTGTGTCTGGCTTCGCTGCTGCATGACATCGGCAGGCTGACGCTTCCACAAGTGATCCTGGAGAAGGACGGACCCTTGTCCGACGAGGAATATGCGCTGATGCAATCACATCCGCGCGCTGGG
>MHEU01000034.1:25776-48290 GCA_001805245.1 Nitrospirae bacterium RIFCSPLOWO2_02_FULL_62_14
CCGCGCGCTGGGGCCGAGCTGCTGTCGCCAATCCCCTCCCTGCGCACGGCGGCACTCTGGATCGCCCACCATCACGAACGCTGGGACGGGCTCGGCTATCCCTACGGCCTGCGCGGCGAACTCATCCCGCTGGGAGCGAGGATTCTCGCCGTCGCGGATACGTTCGATGCGCTGGCGTCATCCCAGCCCTACCGGCATGGACTGGACAGGGAATCCGCGGTACGGACGCTGCAGGAGCTTGCCGGCTCGCAATTGGATCCCCGCCTCGTGGAGGTATTTCTCACCCTGAGAAGAGAATGCGCTGACGAAACCGAGGGGATGAAGCTGGCGGGCGAACAGAAAACTTAGCTGGCTTCTTTGTAGCCGCAGTCCTGATTGCGGCACTGGACGCTGTTGCCGGCCTGCTTGCTGATCTTCTCGATCAGAAACGGCGCGTGGCAGTTGGGGCAGGCTTTGTTGACCGGGCGGTCCCAGAGGGCGAATTCGCACTTGGGATAATTGGCGCAGGCATAGAAAGTGCGGCCTTTTTTGCTCCGCTTCTGGACGAGGTTGCCGCCGTCCTGCGGGCATTTGACGCCGAGCGGGATCGCCTTGGTTGTCTTGCATTCCGGGTAGGCCGAGCAGGCGATGAACTTTCCGAACCGTCCGACTTTTATGACCATCGGCGAGCCGCACTTCTCGCACTTCTCGTCGGTCGTCATGTCCTGTTTGGCCACGATCTTGATCGTGCCGTCAGGAAGCCGCTCGAAATTCTGCGTATTCTTGCAGGGCGGATCCTCCTTGTAGCCCGGGCAGGCCAGAAACTTTCCGTTCCGCCCCCACTTGATCTCCAGCATCCGTCCGCACTTCTCGCACGGAATGTTCGTCGGAGGCTCGACAATATCCTTGGGACCGGCGATGTCTTTCGCTTTTTCCAGGTCCTTGAGGAACGGGTCGTAGAAATCCCTGACCGCCGTCACCCAGGCTTTACCGCCCTCCTCCACCTCGTCGAGTTCCTTCTCCATCAAGGAGGTGAAGTCCGTGTTGAGAATGTCCGGGAATCCCTTGACGAGAAAATCGTTTACGGTCCGTCCGGTTTCCGTCGGGATGAAGCGGCCCTCGATCTTCTCCGCATATTTACGATCCTGGATCGTGGAAATGATCGCGGCATAGGTCGAAGGCCGGCCGATGCCCTTTTCTTCCAGTTCCTTGATCAGCAGCGCTTCGTTATACCGGGGGGGCGGCTGGGTAAAATGCTGCTTGGGTGAAAGACCGGCCTCGACCTGGCCTTCCTGTCCCACCAGCCGGAGGGACTCTCCTTCTTCCAGCACCGGCAGCTGACGCGCGGAGTCGTCTTCTGATTCCTGCTCGGTTTTGCGGGCCGGTTCCTCGCCCTCGGTGTCCTTCCCTTCCATATACACCGCCAGATGCCCCTGGAATTTTACGACGGTGCCGTTGGCGCGGAAGATGTACGCCTGGCGCGTGCCCTGGGGAGCGGAGTCCACGCGGGTGACTTCCAGCACGGCCGGAGCCATCTGCGAGGCGACAAACCGGTTCCAGATCAATTTGTAGAGCTGGTAGTGATCCCGCTCCATGTACTGTTTCACGGATTCCGGATCGCGCCCGACGGATGTGGGACGGATCGCCTCGTGCGCCTCCTGCGCCGCCTTCTGGGTCTTATAGACGTTCGGGGTCGCCGGCAGATACTCCGCGCCGAACCGGTCGCGGATCAGCTGGCGCGCTTCGTCCGCCGCCTCGTTCGAAATGCGGGTGGAATCGGTTCTCATGTAGGTAATGAGTCCGGTGGGTCCCTCCTTCCCGATTTCCATACCCTCATAGAGCTGTTGCGCTAACGTCATGGTTTTCTTGGCCGAGAAACGCAGTTTGCGCGAGGCATCCTGTTGCAGACGGCTCGTGATGAACGGCGCAACCGGATTGCGGCGTTTTTCCTTCCGCTCGACGGATTGAACGACAAAATTCTTCCCCCGGACATCGGCGACGATGCCCTCCGCCACCTGTTGCGAGGGGACCACCGCTTCCTTGCCGTTCATGCTCTGCAACTTGGCTTCGAAGGCCGGAGGGTTTTTCCCGGCCAGCGTCGCCGTGATGGACCAGTACTCCTCTGCGCGAAACGCCTCCCGCTCCTTCTCGCGATCGCAGATCAGCTTGACGGCGACGGACTGCACCCGTCCCATGCTCAACCCGCGGCGCACCTTCTTCCACAGCAACTGGCTTCCCTGGTAGCCGACGATGCGGTCCAGGATGCGGCGCGCCTGCTGCGCCTGCACCAGCTTCATGTCGATCTGGCCGGGGGACTGCAGGGCGCGCTTGATCGCGGTCTCGGTGATCTCGTTGAATAGCACGCGGAAAACTTTTTGCTCGGGCGCCTTGCCCTTCCCCTTGGATTTGCCCTTCGACTTGTCTACCAGCTCCTCCGCAATGTGCCAGGCGATCGCCTCTCCTTCCCGATCCGGGTCGGGCGCCAGAAACACCTTGTCGACTTCTCCGGCTTTCTTCTTGATGTCGGCGAGGACTTTCGATTTGCCCTTGATCGTCACGTAGTGCGGCTTGAAGTCGTTGTCGAGATCCACGCCGAGCTTGCTGGTCGGCAGGTCCTTCACGTGGCCAACCGACGCCATCACGGTGTATCCCCGTCCGAGATACTTTGTGATGGTCCTCGCCTTGGCCGGAGACTCGACGATGATGAGTGATTTAGCCATTGGGACTCGTGCGCGGATGAAGGTTCACTGTGCGACTGACAGGGTCTGACATATATACCGCTATCGGCATATTTTCAAGTTTCTCCACATTTCACACACGCATGCACGATTGTCCGGGGAGCTGACGAATGGCGCCTTTCAGCTCCAGCGACAGCAGCAGGCCCGACACCGAAGCCGCCGGCAGGCCCGTCTTTGCGATCAACTCGTCGATGTGCAGCGGTTCGAACGACAACGCCGCATAGAGCGTCGCTTCATCCTTGTCCAGCGACAGCCTCCCTGATTGTACCGCACGCGTCAAGTCCGCCTGACGGTCCTGCATCCGCGCCCGGAACGACGGCTCGAACTGGGACGATAATTCGTCGAGGATGTCCTCGACCGTTTCCACGAGCTTCGCCCCCTGCTTGATCAAGCCGTTCGTCCCGCGGCTCTGCTCGGATTGCACCGTGCCGGGAACCGCAAAGACCTCGCGGCCCTGCTCGGCCGCCAGGCGCGCCGTGATCAGCGATCCGCTTAGCGGCGCCGCCTCCACCACCACGACGCCGAGCGAGAGCCCGCTGATGATGCGGTTGCGCTTCGGGAAATGGTACGCATGCGGATAGGCGCCGAGCGGCAGTTCGGACAGCACGGCTCCCTGCTCCTCGATCTTTTTTCTGAGCGACAGATGTTCCGACGGATAGGTGCGGTCGATGCCGCATCCGAGGACGGCGATCGTGCGCCCTCCCGCCTCCAGCGCGCTCCGGTGCGCCACCCCGTCAATGCCCCGGGCAAGGCCGCTGACAACCGTCAGCCCCGCCGACGCCAGTCCGCGGCTCAACTGTTCGGTCACCACGCGTCCGGCCGGCGTCATATGGCGCGTGCCGACGACGGCCACAGCATGATGATCGGAGTCGTCGAGCGCGCCGCTCACGGAAAGCAACGGCGGCGGATCATGGATCGTCCTCAGGCGGGCCGGATAATCCGCATCGAGAAACGTCAGCACCCGGACCGGCAGCCGCTCGAGCGCCTTGAGTTCACGGTCGATCGCCTGCAGGTCCCCGGTGCCAGGACCCTGGCGGACCGCCTTCGCCAACTCGGGACTGACGCCATCGACCTGCGTCAATTCATCCTGCGACGCATGCAACACGGCGTCCGGAGAACCAAGGGACTGCGCAAGACGGCACAGCAGCGCATCGCCGATCCCGGGCACCGCGCGCAGCACAAACCACGGCCGGAGCGAGGCCACAGTCCTCTCCATCTTCTCGCTAGAGGGTGACGATGTCATATTGCTCCAGGTGCAGCGTCGGATCCGCTTTCACGATGAGCTTAGCCTGGCGTTCGCGCTGCAGCATCTCGATACCGCCATATTCCTCGCCATCGAGCAGTTCGGCAACGCCCGGATGCACGCCGACGATGATCGTCCGCTCGTCTCCCATATCGCCCAACCGCCTGAGCTCGCGGAAAATTTCGTAGGCCACGGTCGTCGGGGATTTGGTGTACCCGCGTCCCTCGCAATAGTGGCAGGGCTGGGACATGGTGCGCAGCAAATCCTCCCGCACACGCTCGCGTGAAATTTCGATCAGCCCCAGATCGGAGATGCGGGAGATGCGCGTGCGCGCTTTGTCGCCGGCCATGGCGTCCACCAGCGCCTGGTAGACACGGTCCCGGTTCTTTTCCCGCTCCATGTCGATGAAATCGATGATGATGATGCCGCCGATCCCCCGCAGCTTGATCTGGTAGGCGACTTCCTTGACCGCCTCGAGATTGTTCTTGAGGATCGTCTCCTCCTGATCGCGCTTGCCGACGAAACGGCCGGTGTTCACGTCGATCACCGTCATGGCCTCGGTATGGTCCACCACGATATAGCCGCCGGATTTCAGCCAGACCTTCCGGCTGAGCGCGCGGGCGATTTCCATTTCGATACCGAGATGATCGAACAGGCTCTCCTCGCGATTGAAATAGTGGACACGGGAAACCTGATCGGGCAGGAACCGGCGCACGAAGTCCCGGACCGCTTCATATTCTTCCTTCACATCGATCAGCAGCCGGTCGACTTTCTTCGAAAACAGGTCCCGGACGACCCGGAAGGTCAGGGACAAGTCGGCATGCAGCAGATTCGGAGATGCCCCATGCTCCCGTTTCTTCAGCACGTCCTCCCAGAGGGCTTCCAGGAATTCGACGTCCGAGCGCAAATCCTCCTCCTTGACCCCCTCGCTCACCGTCCGCACGATGTATCCGTGTCCGGGCCGGCGGAGCCGCTTCACAATTTCCTTGAGCCTGGCCCTCTCCTCGTCCCTGGGAATCCTCCGGGAGACGCCCACGTGTTCGACGCCGGGCATGAACACCAGAGACCGCCCCGGCAGCGAGACATAGGTCGTCACACGGGGCCCCTTGGTCCCGATCGGCCCCTTGGAAATCTGCACCATGAGTTCCTGCCCTTCCTTCAGCAGGGCCTCGATGGGCTGCGCCGACTGGCGGCGGGGCTTCGGCATTTCGCCGCCCTTGTCGTCGTCCTCGCTGTCCATCAGCGTGTCGCCGGCCTCCGTCTCGAGCGAGAGGTCGGACACGTGCATAAAAGCCGCCTTGTCCATCCCGATGTCGATGAACGCCGCCTGCATGCCCGGCAATACTTTGACGACCCGGCCGATATAGATGTTGCCGACAAAGTCCTTCTGTTTGGCGCGATCCACGTACAAGTCCGTCATCACGCCGTTATCCAACACCGCCACGCGGGTTTCTTCCCGCGTGACACTGATTGCAATCTCTTGTCCCATATCTTCTCCTTCTCGGAACGGACGTTAAGTCCGTTCAGCCTGTTTGGCACGTTAGGTTCGTTACAGACACAACGGGCTCAACAGGCACAACCGACAAAACACGCTCCACTGAGCGCGCCCTAATAGAACAGCGTTAACCGCCGTCGTTTAATGTTCAGCAGCAGTCCCAGCGCCGCCATCGTGGCCACGGTGGAACTGCCTCCATAACTCATCAGCGGGAGCGGGATGCCCACGATGGGAAACAGCCCGGCCGTCATGCCGATGTTGATCACCAGGCAAAAGGCCAGCATGGCGATGAGCCCGGCGGCCAGCAGTGCGCCCAGCATGTCCTTTGCCTTCAGCGCAATTTCCAGCGACAGCCAGATCAATCCCGCAAACAACCCCAACAGCACCAGCACGCCGAGAAACCCCCATTCCTCGGCAAACACCGCGAAGACGAAATCCGTGTGGCCCTCCGGAAGAAACTTCAACTGGCTCTGTGTCCCTCCGTGCAAGCCCTTGCCCAGCAGTTCTCCCGACCCGATCGCAATGCGCGACTGCAAGCCATGATAGCCCTTGCCCCCCGTGTCGTAGGCGGGGTCCACGAAAGTCATGATCCGCTCGCGCTGGTAGTCGTGGAGCGAGCCCCAGACAAGCTCCCAGGCGAAGGGGAACAGCATCACGGCGAACAGCAGCAGCGTGCCCATCGCCTTGGACCGCATGCCCACCACCAGCAGCATCGAGAAATAAATCGAGAGGTAGCTGAGTCCGCTGCCAAGATCGGGCTGTTTGAGAATCAGCAGCAGACCCGGCAGCATGATCAGTCCCGGCAGCACCACCCGCTGCATCCACCCCTGCCGCGGGCTCCTGGTGTAGTAGGTGGCCAGCGTCAGGACCAGCACCAGCTTGGCGAACTCGGACGGCTGGAATACGAACGGCCCGATGGGAATCCACCGTTGCGCCCCGCGGCTGGTCTTACCGGCCACCAGCACGATGACCAGCAGGACAAGCAACAGCGCATAGAGGATATACGCCAGCCGTGAAATCTTGTGGTAATCCACGACGAGCATGGCCACGAAGGCCACGCACCCGATCGCAATCCAGGCCATCTGCTTCAGATAGATCGGCGTGCCGGTCACCGTCTGGACGGAAGTGACGCTGTAGATCGACAGCACCCCCAACGACAGGATCGAGGCGATCAATCCGAGAAACCGCCAGTCGAAGCTGTCCGGCGTCAGCGCCCGGCCATCCAGCACGCGATCAATCATGGAGCCCCCGCATCGCCACCGCCGCCGGCAGCTCGTCCGACGGAGCCGCCGCAGCCGTCGCCGGTCCGGCCGGTTTCGATTTGACGTAGGCTTCGATCATCTGCTTGGCCATCGGGGCGGCCCACGATCCGCCGTGCCCCATGTTCTCCACCAGCACCGCCACCGCGATCTGCGGTTCCTCCGCCGGCGCATAGGAGACAAACCACGCATGGTCGCGCAGTTTCTTGGGAACGTCCTCGCCCTTCCTCCGATCGTCCTTGAGCGCGGCCGTTTGCGCCGTGCCGGTCTTGCCCGCGATCCTTACGAGCGCCGAACGCGCCCGGCCGGCCGTGCCTCTGGTCACGACGCCCTCCAGCGACTCATGGAGCAGCTCGTAGGTTTCCGGTTTGAGCGCCAGCTTTGGACGCGGCACCGACGGGAGATCCAATACCTGGCCGGTTGCGCGCTCCTTGATGGACCGCACCACCCGGGGACGGAACGTCTCGCCGTTGCCGGCCACGGAGGCCATCACCATCGCCATCTGCATCGGCGTGACGGTCGTGTACCCCTGGCCGATGGCGGCCGAAATGGTCTCGCCCGGCAGCCAGATCTCGTTGCGCGCCCTGGTCTTCCAGGCCGTGGACGGCACGATCCCCGAGCGCTCCGACGGCAATTCGACGCCGGTTTCGTGCCCGAGCCCGAACCGGTCGGCATACTCCGCGATCGTGTCGATCCCCAACCGCTGCCCGATGGTATAAAAAAACACGTCGCAGGAATCCACGATCGCGTCCACGACGTCCATGACGCCATGCCCGCCCGCTTTCCAGTCCCGGTAGACCCGGCCGCCGAACGGAAATCCGCCCATGCAGCGGACCTTGGTGGTCGTATTCACCGTGCCTGTTTCAAGCCCCGCCGCTGCGACGATGATTTTGAACGTCGAGCCGGGCGGATATTGCCCTTGCGTCGCGCGATTCGTGAGCGGGTGCCCTTCGTCCTGCACGATCTTTTCCCATTGTTTCGCCGTTAGCTCGCGCGAGAGCACATTCGGATCGAAGACCGGACGGCTGGCCATGGCCAGCACGTCGCCCGTCGTCGTCTCGACCGCAATGATGGCGCCGGACTCCTCGCCCAGCAGTTGCTCGGCCAGTGCCTGCAACCGGGCGTCGATCGTCAGATACAGATCGTCCCCGGCCATCGGCTTGCCGACCTCGACCGTCCGCTTTTCATGACCCATCGCGTCCACTTCGACGGTCTTCTGTCCGGCACGCCCGCGGAGAAACCGGTCATAGGTCCTCTCGACGCCGTACTGGCCGATGATGCTCCCCAGATGCAACTCGGCGTACTCGGACTTCTCCAGCTGATCCGAGGACACTTCGCCGACATAGCCGAGCAGATGCGCCGCCGTGAGGCCGTGCGGATAATTGCGCTGCGATTCCGCCCGCACCGTCACGCCGGGAAGATCCAGGCGATGCGACTCGATCAGCGCGGCTTCGCGCAGCGTGAGCCCGTCCTTCACTTTTCGAGGAAGCAGCCGGCTGCCGCGTTCGGACAATTTTTTCCGGACCGTCGTTTCATCCAGCCCGACCATCTTGACCAGCGACTCGATCAGCGCCCTGCGGTCCTTCACATCCTCCAGCGTCACATAGAGACCGAAGCTGGGCACGTTGTTGGCCAGCAGCACGCCCTGGCGGTCGTAGATCAGGCCGCGAACCGGCTCCAGCGCCACGGCCCGCGTGCGGTTGTTCTCCGACAAATCCTGGTAGTAGCTCCCTTCGCTGATCTGGAGATACCAGAGCCGCAGCGCGAGGAGCCCCACCACCATCAACAGGCTGACCTTGAACAGGATCAGCCGCTGCTGAAGCTCCCGCAGTTCGTCGTGCTGCGTGCCGCTTCGCGTGCTCATGCTGCCTGTTCCAACGTCCTGTCACTCCAGTGAATCATCTTTTCGAAACCTTTCAGCCAACAGCCAGTACAAACCCATCCCCACCAGCGTGTCGAACACCGCCTGCGGCAGCAACACCGACCGAACGGCGTCCAGGGCATTGTCTCCACCCGCTCCTGCCATCAGGAACGCCAGGCCGGAACACACGGACAGGCCCAGCAGCAGGGGCAGCACCGTGACCGGCGTCGCACGGGCGAGATACCGCCCCACCACGCCCGCGGCCAGTCCGAGCACGGCTTTGGCGATCAGGTTTGTCCATCCCTCGCCGGCAGAAAACAGGTCCTGCTCAAACCCGAGCAGCGCCCCCATCAACGCCCCGTCCACCGGCCCGCCGAAATACCCGACCAGGCTGGCGGCAATCAGGCACAAGTCCGGACGGATCCCCGCCACGCTGAGATGCTCAAGCACCGTCGCTTGAACCGGAACCAGTCCCATCACCAGCCCGGCATATAGAAACGGCTTCATGGATTTTTCTTCTCCGCCGGAGGGACCGGCGCCGGCGCATCGACGGAACGGGGCACCGTCACCACCAGCACTTCCTCCAGTTTCGTAAAATCCACATCCGGCTGCACGTCGGCCGTCTGAAAGAGCTCGCCCTCGTCCTTTTGAATGTGCGTGATCGTGCCGACCGGGACTCCCTTGGGGAATCCTCCGGTGAGGCCCGACGTCACGACCGGATCGCCGGCCCGCACCGTCGACAGCAACGGGATGTACTTCATGCGCACCTTCCCCTCGTATGTCCCTTCGATGATGCCTTCATCCCGCGTCCGCTGGATGAGGGCGGTGACCGCGTTGTTGGGATCGGTGATGAGCAGGACAACCGAAGACGACGCGCTGGACTTGACCACGCGTCCCACGGTGCCGGTCAGCGTCACGACGCCCATCTCGACCTGAATGCCGTCACGTTCGCCCTTGTCCAGCACCACGCCATGATACCAGTTGGTCGCATCACGGCCGACGACCCGTGCCGCCACCGTCTGGGACGGCGCCTTCGCCTGGAAGCGGAGCAATTCCCCCAGCCGCTGGTTGGCCGCCGCCATTTCCCGCAGGTCGGCCGCCTGGCCGCGCAGAAATTCGATTTCCCGACGGAGTTGCTGGTTTTCTTCCTGCACCTGCCGTAGCGCCACGTAGCGGTCCCAGACGCTCCCGACACGGCGGTCTGCGGAGGACAACAGGTCAAGCGGAAAGGCGACAATGTCGGCCAGCGGCTTGCCGATGGCTTGGACGAGCATGCGGCTTTGTTTGGGGAGGACGAAGACGAGCGAGAGCAGCAGCGCGCACAGCGCGAGCAGCACTCGCCTGGTTCCGGATGTCGAGCGAAGCATTGGCCATCCCTGGGCGGGATGAGCCCCCTTACCGGTTGCTGCTGTATTGGGACATCACCGTGACCTTGCGGAGCAGGTCCAGCTCGTCCAGGATTTTCCCGACCCCCAGCACGACGGAGGTCAACGGATCATCCACGGTGATGATCGGCAGATTCGTTTCTTCGCGGAGTCTGGTATCCAGGCCTTTCAGCATGGACCCTCCCCCGGTCAGGACAATCCCTCGATCAATGATATCGCCAGCCAGCTCGGGGGGGGTGTTTTCCAGGGCCACCTTGATCGCATTCACGATCGTGCCGATGGGCTCCTGAAGCGCTTCCCGGATTTCGGCGTCATCCACGACCAGTGTCCTGGGGATGCCCGAAATCAAATCCCGCCCTTTAATCATCATCGTCTTCTTCTCCTCGAACGGGTAGGCCGAGCCGACGTCCAGCTTGATATGCTCGGCCATATGTTCCCCGATGAGGAGGTTGTACTTCTTCTTGATGTAGTTTGAAATCGCGTCGTCCATGCGGTCGCCGGCCACCTTCACGGACTCGCTGTAGACGATCCCGCCCAGCGAGATGACCGCGATGTCCGTCGTGCCGCCGCCGATGTCCACCACCATGTTGCCGGAGGGCTCGGTGATCGGCAGCCCCGCCCCGATCGCCGCCGCGACCGGTTCTTCGATCAGATAGACCTCATGCGCGCCGGCCAGCTCGGCGGAGTCCCGCACGGCGCGCTGCTCGACCTGCGTGATGCGCGACGGCACGCCGATGATGATGCGGGGCCGCACGAACATGCTGCGGTTGAGCGCCTTGTTGATGAAATAGCGGAGCATGCGCTCGGCCATTTCGAAATCCGCGATGACGCCTTCCTTCATGGGCCGGATCGCCGTGATGTTGCCCGGCGTGCGGCCCAGCATTTTCTTGGCTTCCGCGCCGAACGCCAGCGCCTTCTCGGTTTTCTTCTCCACCGCCACCACGGACGGCTCGTTCAACACGATGCCCTTGCCGCGGACGTACACCAGCGTCGTCGCCGTGCCCAGGTCGATGGCAATGTCGTTGGAGAACCAGCCTAAGACTTCCGAAACAAATCCCACTTAGATCATCCTTCCCTTCACCCCCGGCCTTCTCATCTCTCTACTCCGGAAAGTCGAGTTCCCCCGAATCCAGGACCTGCGTGCCCGCGATCTCGTCGCCCAGCCGGACACCCCGCTCATTTCCGATCAACAGCAGCGCTTCGAAGGCCACCACCGCCCCTGCCAGCAACCAGCCCACGTACGGAGTCGGAAACAGCAGGTACGCGAGGGCCAGCGGAAGATTGCGGATGATGGATTCCCGGAACCCCGAGAACTCCTTCGTGCGCGGGACGACGGTCTGCAATCCGATCAGCCGCTTCCCCACGCTCTGCCCGCCCGGAAATCCATCGGCAATCAGCGTGTACGCCAACCCCGCAATCCATCCCACCGGCTCGATCACCTGGCTTGCCGCGGCAATCAGCATGCCGTCGATCGCCTTGGCGATAAACCGGTTGAGGACATGCGCTTTGGGATAGACCCCGCTTTGCAACGGGTTTGCTCCCCACGCTTCCTCCGCCAAGCGACCTCCTCACAACTGGAGGCAAAGTATAGCAAATTCCGCTCAGTATCACAAACATCCCTTACGAAGCAGCCCCTTGCCTTTCCGACAGGCGGTCAGTAGAATCCGTCACGCATTCATTTAATCGTAGGAGCGCTGCGCATGATCAAACTGCTGCGGGAAGGCAATCAACAATTTCCCTGGTTACTCAAGGGCGTCATGATCGCCATCGCCCTGACGTTCATCGTCGGCATGGGCTGGTGGGGCTACGGCGAATCGCAGACCGACACGGTCGCCACGGTCGGCCCGCTCAAAGTCTCGCGGGACGAATTCACGCGCCGCTACAAGAACCTCTACGAGTTCGCCAAGAAACAGAAGATGCCCGACGCGATCAAGGACGACGTGCTCAAGGAAATGGCCGTCGAGCAGATGGCGGAGGAAAAACTCTGGCGCCTGGCCGCGGACGACATGGGCCTGACGCTTTCGCCGGAGGAACTGCATGCAGCCATCACGCGGATCACGGATTTTCAGACGAACGGCAAATTCGATCCGGAGCTCTACAAGCGCCTCCTGGCGTTCAACCACCTGACCCCGCCCCAGTTTGAAACGGAATATGGCGCGCGCCTGCTGGGAGACAAAGCCGTCTCGATCGTCTTCAACTCCGTGGCCCTGACGCCGACCGAGATCGAGGAGGCCAAAACGCTGATGGCCCGCCCGACATCCCCCGACTCGCCTGCCGGCACGTCGGCCAAGGACCGGATCCTGCAGGACATGCTGTTTCAAAAGCAGCAGCGCGCGGTCATGGCGTTCCGTGAAGCCATGAGGGCGAAAGTGAACGTGCAGATCAAGAAAGAACTGCTCTAACACCGTCTTAAAGTCCGAAAGTCATCAAGTCGAAAGTCCTCGGACCTGATGACTTTACAGACTTTATGACTTTGGACAGTCTTACCGGTTAACCCGTTCGACCAGTCGTCCGCCGCCCTTCTTCAGCACATCCGGGCTGGCCAGTAACTGCGGCGTCTGCTCGTTGTTGTACTGCTTGCGAGCGATTCGCTGGACGTTCGGTTTCACATAGTCATAAAGCTCAGCCATCTCGATTGCGCCGTCCTTATCCATATCCCCCTCGCCCTGGAGACCTTTCAGAAAGTAGTACGTCAGCAGGCCATGGCCTTTGTCCTTGAAGGTACTGGAGATTTGATCGCCTGAACTTGCCGCCAGGACCACCGTTTTGCCGCCGGCGACCAAGGCGGTTTCGAGCGAAAGCCCCATCGGGCGTGCGCCTTCCGCGAGCACCGAGCGCCCTCCCGCGCCGGAGAAGCAGGAATCCAGAACGACCGTCACATCTTTTGCAGGCAGCTTGTCGAGAGCTGCATACAGGCGCTTCAACGGATAGGCGGTCTTCTCCACAAAAGTCGGATCGCCGTCATAGGGAACCAGGTACGCGTCGCCGGACTTCGGATTCGGCGCCCCGTGTCCTGAATAGTAGACGAAGACCGAGCTATCCTTCTCCACGTTATTCGGCAACCAGCCTTCGAAATACTTCTCCAGATCGGTCCGGGCAGCCTTGTCATTGATTCGAACTATGACATTCTCCTCGGGATAACCCAGCACCTTGGTCAGGTATTCCCCCATCAGTGTCGCATCCCGGTCAGCAAAGTCGGCCGTCGGCAGCTTCTCGCGGTACTGCTCAATGCCGATCACAACCGCATAGGCATGCTTTCGCAGCACGGCTTTAACGACAGGCAACTTGTCTACATCGCTGGTCGGCGCAATTCGTGGGGCTTGAGTAGCTTGAGGAGATGATGCCGCCACCGCCCTAGCCTGGTTGAGTTCCGCCAGTTTGGTCAAACTTCGAAGTGCGACTTCTAGTTTCTGCCGGGTTTCTTCGGCCGCACCTTCGACCGCCTGTCCAAAGACGCCAGGAGACTTGATGAAAGGAAGAGGCCGCTCGGTCTTGATCAGGATTTTATCCACTTGCTGATTGTCCAGTGTGAGCAGAATCGCTCCGGCATCCAGCCTCAAGCTCTGACCAACCTCAGCGAAGAAATCATGAACCACGATAAGGTCCGCATTGATGGTGCGCCCCTCATCCGCCTTCTCCACTCTGACCGCAGCCTTGAAATTCCGGCGATAGACCTCGATTTGACCTTCGAGAATCTTCTCGGGACTGTACGCCATCGTGGCGCCACTCTTGTACGCGTATTGCATGGTATTTTTAGTGTTTTCCGACAGGACAAGCGCAACGGTCAAGTTGGGATAGGCAGGCGGCCCGGATTGCAGGCCGAGCCCGGCCAGAGGCTCCTGTCGCTCCGGTGGCTCAACACACCCAGGCATGAGGGTAAGCAGGACGATCAGGGGAACCAGAACGTGCACCCTCAACTCCCGAGTCCCCAACGGCAAAACACTACCGCTCATGCGCGCCTCTCTCACCGGCTACAGGAATAGTAAAAAATTTTAGCAGATTCTAGATGGATTACAAGAAATCGCTACGCTACCAACATCGCGTCGCCATAACTATAGAAGCGATACCGTTCTTTGACCGCCTCCGCGTAGGCCGCCCGTAGCGGCTCCAATCCGGCAAACGCCGACACCAACATCAGCAGGGTCGTTTTCGGCAGGTGGAAGTTCGTCATCAGGACGTCCACGACCTTGAACTGATAGCCCGGCGTGATGAAGAGCCCCACCTCGCCCTTCATCGGCTTGACGGTTCCATCGGCGGAGACGGCCGACTCCAAAGTCCGGACGACCGTGGTCCCGACCGCAATGATGCGCCCGCCTGCTGTTTTCGTTTCATTGACGGCCGCCGCCGCATGAGATGAAAGCTCCGCCCACTCGGTGCCCATCCGATGCCCGTCGATTCGCTCGGCCGTCACCGGCCTGAATGTCGCAGGCCCGACGTGCAGGGTTACCGTGGCCATTCGCACGCCTTGTGCTTTCAGCGCAGCCAGCAGCCGTTCCGTAAAATGGAGTCCGGCAGTCGGCGCGGCAATCGCCCCTGCTTCACGCGCAAACAGAGTCTGGTACCAGATCCGATCCTGCTCGCTGGGGTCGCGCTTGATGTAGGGCGGCAGGGGCATCCGGCCGATCTTCTCCAGCAATCCGGGCACGGGAGAGGAAAACTGCATGATGATTCCACCGGCCCCCTGCTCCACCACCGTCGCGGTCGCGCCGCCATCCAGCTCGATGGTCTGGCCGGGCTTCGTCCCTTTGCACAGGACTTCCCACCGATCCGGATGACCTGACCTGGCCGGCCTGACCAGCACCAGTTCCACATGCCCGCCTCCGGGCTGCTTGCGTCCGCTAAGCCTGGATGCCAGGACCTTCGTATCGTTCACGATGATTAGATCCTTGGCGTTGAGAAACTGGGGTAAATACGCGACACGGTGATGCGTGCAAGCGCCGCCGCCTTTCGGCACAACGAGCAAGCGCGCCTGATCGCGGGGTTCAACCGGATGGTCTGCAATCAGCGAGGGATCGAAGGGAAAATCGAACTCGGAGAGGAGCATCAGCGGGACAGGGATGACGTGCGCCGGAGTTCGGTGCCCGGAAAGTAATAGGCGAGGATCGTCGTGTAGGGATAGCCGTGCTCGGCCAGTTCCTTGGCCCCCCACTGGCAGAGCCCGACGGCGTGGCCGGACCCGCGTCCCGAGAACACGATCTCCCATCCCATGGACTCCACGTCGAATTGCGTGCTGGGTATCACGGAATACCCGATGAGACGGCGGAAGTCCTCGCCGCGCAGGATCAATTCGCCTCTGGAATGGAGAATGCGGAGCCTGGTCACCCGCCCGGCCCTGCTGTAGGCGAAGGGCGTCAGGCTGGCAATGGCGCCCACGTCCACGCCCTGCCGGCGAAACGTCGCCTCCAATTCCTGCACCTTGAGGACGGCGCGCCATTGGTAGCGGGGCGCATTCACGTCGAAGGGACAATCGACGCCTTTTAAATAGGGCAGGTCCTTGGACCAGACGTTCGCGGCATCTTCGGTCGGGCCCGCCGCCGTGGACGAGAAGGCGGCGTAAATCGGCGCGTTCTGATAGGCCACGGCAATCCCGCGCGTGGATTCGACGGCTTCCTGCACGCGCTGGTCCACGCCATGGCGACCCTGGTAGACCTGATCCTGCACCGTGGCGACGAGATCGTACTCGCGCGACTTGTTCAGCATCCGTTGATAGAGGGCATAGGTCCGCGCAACGACCGCCTGGGCCTTGAGCGCCTCCGGATGCCAGCTTGGAGACATTTCCGCCGGCACGACGCCCTTGATGTACTCCTCCAGGTCCACGTCGTTGACAAGGGAGAGCCCGCCTCCGCGGACCAGAACTTTCAGGCTGCCGCCGACCGACAGAGGCTTGGACTCGCCCGTCCCGTTGCCGCCGTTCGTCACGACCAGATCGCCGCCGCGGCTCCGGATCGTCGCGGATTCAGCCGGAACCCGCTCCCCGTTCAATGTCAGGCTGCCCGCCGACGGCCTGACGACGACGGCACCAGCAAACACCCGGGCCTCTCCATTCGGCAGCTGCACCGCCACGCCCCGCTCGGAGAAGACCTCCACCCTCTGCGCATCCTGCAACAGCAGCACGCGCATGAGATCGTCGGCAAAACTCGATGCAGGGAGAAGAAGAAGGAGCGTCACCCAGAAGACAAGGGCTAGGAGCCTGTCCGACATTGCCGTGCGTAACGAGGCGAAGGAGGTGTGGCCAGATGCAAGGCCGCAGGCCGGAAAAAACCGGAGGTGTATTCGCTGGAATACATTGAGGATTTTTTCTGGCCGAGAACGACGCAGATGGCCGCAGATCGTTCGCCGCAGTAGAACGGTCAATGTCGGACAGGCTCCCAAGGCATGGTCACCGTTTCGATATGAAATACACCAGCAGACTCAGCACGATGCTGATCAGGATGCTCGTCGTCAGCGGAAAGTAGAAACTGAAGCCGTCCCGCTTGACCGAGATATCGCCGGGCAGCTTGCCGAGCCATCCAAACCATTCACCTAGCGGACCCCCGGAACCTGCGCCCTTCTCGACCATGAGAACCACCAGCCCGGCCAGCACCAGGAAACATCCGGCAAGAATGAGCGCCTTTCCAAGCCCGTCGACTTCGGGCATGGTTCACCTGATCAATAACTCGGCGATCTGGACGGCGTTCAGCGCCGCCCCCTTGCGCAGATTGTCGGAAACGACCCAGAGATTCAAGCCGTTCGTCACCGAGAAATCCTCCCGGATCCGGCCGACGTAGATGTCGTCCTTGCCGCTCGCATCCAGCGGCATGGGATAGAGTTTTTTCGACGGATCGTCGTAGACCAGCACGCCGGGCATCGCCGCCAGCGCCGCGCGCGCGTCGTTCGGCTTCAGCGGACGCTCCAGCTCGACGTTGACGGCCTCGGAGTGGCAGCGCAGCACCGGCACGCGCACGGTGGTGGCCGTAATCCGCATCGCCGGCGCCTCGAGGATTTTCTGCGTTTCGAGGACGATCTTCACTTCCTCCGAGCACTCGCCGTCCCGGCTGAACGACCCGATATGCGGCAGCAGGTTGAAGGCAATCTGGTGCGGATAGACCTTCGCCTCCACGTCGCGGAAGGACATGAGCGCCTTGGTCTGCTCCACCAGTTCGTCCATGGCCGCCGAGCCGGTTCCCGACACCGATTGAAAGGTCGTGACCACGACCCGCTTGACACCGGCCGCGTCGTGCAGCGGCTTGAGCGCCATGACCAGCGGCGTCGTCGTGCAGTTCGGAATCGCCACGATGTTGCGGGGCATCTGTTTCGCCGCATGCGCGTTGACCTCGGGCACGAGCAGCGGCACGTCGGCGTCCATGCGGAACACGGCGCTGTCGTCGATCACGACGACGCCGGCCGCGCCGAGTTTCAGGCCGTACTCCCTGCTGATCTCGTCCGTGGCCGAAATCAAGGCAAAGTCCACCCCGGTAAACGAGGACTGCGGGGTCAATTCCTCGACCTTCCACTCCCTCCCCTGGCAGGCCATGGTCTCGCCGGCGGACCGTTTCGACGCAAACAACCGCAGCGACTCGAGCGGGAATTTCCGTTCCTCGAGAATCTCGAGGCTCTCCTTCCCGACGGCTCCGGTCGCCCCGATGATGGCGACGCAGTATGCGGATTTCTTCTTCATGGTTTCCTAGACCGCGATCATGCGAATCCGGTGGTTGAACGTATCCGCAATATACACGTTCCCGGCTCCATCCACCAACACCCCAAACGGGAAGTTGAGACTGCCGCTCAGCGGATCGCCGCCGTCCCCTCTGAAACCGGCCTGGCCGCTGCCGGCCAGGCGCGTGATGATTTTCTTCCTCCGGTCCCAGCGCCGGATCAGATGGCTGTCCGAATCCGTGATCAACAGATTGCCGGCCCGATCCAGCGCGATCCCATAGGGACGGGACAGACTGGTTGAAAATTCGTTGGGCAGACCGGAGTACCGGTACTCGCCGCCGTCGCCGGCGACCGTGCTGATGATGCCCGTCGCAGGATCGACGCGGCGGATGCGGCCGCTGAACGTATCGGCAATGTACAGATCCCCGTCGGGACCGATCGCCAGCCCGCTGGGCCCCGAGATGCCCGCCTCGGTTGCCGGCATCCCGTCGCCCGTATAGCCCGTCTCGCCTGTGCCTGCCACCGTTGCGATGAGACCGGTGTTCAAATCCACCTTGCGCACCCGGTTATTGCTCTGATCGGCAACATAGAGATTCCCGCGCTCATCCACGGCAAGGGCCGCCGGCTCATTCAAGGCCGCCGCACTCGCCGGACCCCCGTCGCCCGACCACCGGTGCTGGCCGGTGCCGGCAATCGTCGAGATCACGCCGGTCGCCGCGTCCACCTTCCGGACGCGATGGTTCATCGTGTCGGCAATATAGAGGTGGCCCTGACGATCCACCGCCACCGCGCCGGGGAAATTCAACGTGGCCTGCGTGGCCGGTCCTCCGTCGCCCCCGAACCGGCCGCTTTTGCCGGTCCCGACGACATAGCGAATTGTCCCGCTCACATCGGACAGTTGCACGAATTTTTCAGCCTTGCCGGCGGGCGGATCTGCCAGGGGATCTTCGTCTTCCTGCGGTGCCTGCATTCTGGCAGGCTCGCTGTCCCTATTATCCTTCTCCGGACGCCCGGCAACCGTCGTGATCAGGCCGCTCGCCAGATCCACCTTCCGGATCACATGGTTTTCCGCGTCGGCTATGTAGAGGATGCCGTTGGAAGACAAGGCCAGGCTTTTCGGCTCGTTCAGGCGGGCCTCGATGGACGAGCCTTCGTCACCGGCATGGCCCGGCTCTCCGTTACCTGCAATCGTCGCGATCGTGCCGGGCTGGATCTTTGCGGCTATTATCATTTCAACAGTTGCTCTGGTTTATCTGGTTTATTTGGTTCGTTTTGTTAAAAAACAAGAAAAACCAGACAAACGAGACAAACCAAACAAACATTTTTACTGTTTCGGAAGATTCTTCAGGATCGCGGCGCCCATTTCCTTGGTGCCGACGAGCGTCATGCCCGGCGTGTGAATTTCCTTCGTCCGGTACCCCTGCTCGAGCGCCGCCACGATCGCCCGCTCGATCGCCTCCGCCTCCTTGTCCAGCTTGAAGGCATAGGACAGCATCATGGCCGCCGACGCGATGGTGGCAATGGGGTTGGCAATGTTCTTCCCGGCAATATCGGGCGCGCTGCCGTGGATCGGCTCGTACATGCCGGTCTTCGCGCCCACGCTGGCCGACGGCAGCATCCCGATCGAACCCGTCAGCATGGCCGCCTCGTCGCTCAGGATGTCGCCGAACATATTCGTCGTCACGATCACGTCGAACTGCCTGGGGTTGCGAATCAGCTGCATCGCGCAATTGTCCACGTACATATGGCTCAGCTCGACGTCCGGATACTGTTTATGGACGTCGATCACCACGCGGCGCCACAGCTCGGAGGATTCGAGCACGTTGGCCTTGTCCACGGACATGACCTTCTTCCGCCGCTTCCGCGCCGCTTCGAACGCCACAATGGCGATGCGCCGGATCTCCTTGGTCGTATAGACCTCGGTATTGATCCCCTTTTCGCCTCCAGGAATTTTCTTGATCCCCTTTGGCTTGCCGAAATAGATTCCTCCCGTCAGCTCGCGCACCACCAGGATATCGATGCCCTCGACGACTTCGCGCTTGAGCGTGGAGGCATCGGCCAGCATGGAATACAGCCTGGCTGGGCGGAGGTTCGCATAGAGTCCCAATTTTTTCCTCAGGCCCAGCAGCGCCCGCTCCGGCCTGATGCCGTAATCCAGCCCCTCCCACTTGGGGCCGCCGACGGCGCCGAGCATCACGGCGTCGCTGCGCTTGGCCAGCGCCAGCGTCTTCGGCGGCAGCGGCACGCCGGTCTTGTCGATGGCCTGGCCGCCGACCGGCGCCTCGACGAATTCAAATGTGTGGCCGAATTTCTGCCCTACGGCCTTGAGTACCATAACCGCTTCCGGCACAATTTCCTGCCCCACCCCGTCGCCAGCCAACACTGCAATCGTCGCTTTCATCGCCTCTCCCTATCTGTGAGCCTGCTGCACTTGCGCACCGTCATACTTCCCCCTAAACTGACTTGTCAACATGACGCTCCTTGCAGACATCATTCTCGTGGTTCATGCCCTGGTCGTCGCGTTCAACGTCGGCGGGCTGGCGGCCATCTGGATCGGAGCCGCCCTCAAATGGCGATGGATCAGAAATTTCTGGTTTCGCGCGATCCATCTCGGTGCCATCGGATTCGTCGCCGTTGGAAGCCTGGTTGGAATGGTGTGTCCCTTGACGGTGCTGGAAGACGCCCTGCGCCAGGCAGGCCCGACGCAGTCGGGCTTCATCCAGCGCTGGGTGGGCAGGCTCCTCTACTACGATTTTCCCGCTTCCGTATTCACCGCCGCGTACGTGCTCTTCGCCCTGATCGTCGCGCTCACCTTCATCTACATCAAGCCGGATCGGCGGGCCTATCGGACTGGGCGGACTGGGCGGACTGGGCGGCCCGGCCCGTCGTCCTGAACCGTTATTTCAGAATCCGTTCGCACTCCGGCATCCAGGCCGGGTCGACGATGCATAAGAATTCCAGCGCCCCGGTTCCCGTATTCTCCACCCACTGCTCGGCCTCAGGAGGCACCGCCACAACCGTCCCCTTCTTCACCGGGACCGATTCAGACCCGACGTGCATCCTCCCCTCGCCGGCGAGGAAGTAATAGACCTCCGAGACGGACAGGATATGACGCGCGGACGCGGCTCCAGGATCCAGCCGCCCCTGTGCCAGACTGTACCGCGCGTCCACGGAACCCTGAACCGGACGCAGCAACTCGCGAAGGATCGTGTGGTCGCCGGCGAGAAACTCCGGGCAATCCTCGAACTGGCGGATGACCATCTTGCGAAATCCGCCGGTCAGACGAGCCCAATCTTCTGATTGGGGTCCTGGTTCTTCGACGCCCAGTAGGCCAGCTTGTTGAGCGCGTTCAGGTAGGCCTTCGCGGACGCCACAATAATATCCGTGTCGGCCCCGTTGCCGCTCGTCGTTTTGCCGGCATCCTCGACACGCACCGAGACTTCCCCCTGCGCATCGGTGCCGCCCGTGATGGCCTTGACGACATACTGCAGCAGGCGGCTCTTGGTGCCGGTCATGGCCGCGATGGTGCGGTAGGCCGCATCCACTGGCCCGTCACCCGTGCCCGTCTGCTTCATGACCTGCCCGTCGATCTCCAGCTCCACCGTCGCGGTCGGCACCTGCCCGGTGCCGCTCTGCGCGAACAGCGTCTTCAGCACGTAGCGCTCGGGAATCCGGCGGATCTGTTCGGAAAGGATCGTTTCGAGATCCTCCTCGAAAATTTCCTTCTTCTGGTCGGCCAGCCGCTTGAAGCGGTCGAAGGCCTGGTTGACTTCCTCATCCGTGAGCTCGTAGCCCAGATCCTCCAGCCGCTTCCGAAACGCGTGGCGGCCCGAGAGCTTGCCCATGACCAGCTGCATCTTCCCCAGGCCGATGGACTCCGGCCGCATGATCTCGTAGGTGCTCTTCTCTTTCAGCAGACCGTCCTGGTGAATACCGGACGTGTGCGCGAACGCATTGGCGCCGACGATCGCCTTGTTCGGCTGCACCACCATGCCGGTGATCTGGCTCACCAGCCGGCTCGTCTTGGCGATCTCCTCGGTCCGGATCTTCGTATCGGCCTTGTAGAAATCCTTGCGGGTGCGGAGCCCCATGACGATTTCCTCCATCGAGGCATTGCCCGCCCGCTCGCCGATGCCGTTGACCGTGCATTCCCCCTGCCCGGCGCCCGCCGCGATCGCCGCGAGCGAATTGGCGACGGCCAACCCGAGATCGTTGTGGCAATGGACCGAGATCACGGCCTTCCGGCTGTTCTTGACCTTCTTCCGGATCGTGGCGATCAACCGGCCGAACTCCTGCGGCGTCGCGTAGCCGACCGTGTCCGGAATATTCACCGTGCCGGCGCCGGCGGCAATGACCGCCTCGATCACCTCGCACAGATAATTCACGTCCGAACGGCTCGCGTCCATCGGGGAAAACTCGACGTCGCGCACGTACCCGCGCGCCCGCTCGACCATCTCCACGGCCCGCTTGAGCGCCTCCTTGCGCGTCATGCGGAACTGGTGCTTCAAATGGATGTCCGACGTGGACAGGAAGGTGTGAATCCGCACCTTGGGCGCCCCCTTGAGCGCCTCCCAGGCCCGGTCGATGTCCTCCGGCCGCGCGCGCGCCAGGCTGCAGATCGTCGGCCCCTCGACCTGTTGCGCGATCTGCCGCACCGCTTCGAAATCCCCCGGCGAGCTGTAGGCGAACCCCGCCTCGATGATATCGACGCCCAGGCGGGCCAGTTGCTTGGCGATCATGACCTTTTCTTCCAGGTTCATGCTCGCCCCCGGCGACTGCTCTCCGTCCCGCAAGGTCGTATCAAAGATGCGAATCATGCGCGTCATGGCTCACCTCTCCTCAAAATGGTTCCCACAGTTCCTCTAACGATGCTCAAAATGGTCTCCCAACGAGGCCGCAGGCGAAGAACGCACCGGAGG
>MHEU01000034.1:48318-64676 GCA_001805245.1 Nitrospirae bacterium RIFCSPLOWO2_02_FULL_62_14
GGGCCATTTTCAGCATCGTAAAAAATAAAAAAGCCTTCTTCCAAGGCTTGTCACAGCCAGGGACGAAGGCTTGCGCGCTCCGTGGTACCACCCTGATTCAGCGCCGGACTCTTCTCGTGACATCCGGCACCCTTCATGTGACCCTTTTCGTGGGCCTCCCGGGATCCATTACTCTCGGTTCACGGATCCGGCTCCGAGGCCAGTTCGGCGATACGCAACACCGGCTCGCACCACCCGCCGGCTCTCTCCAGTCTGCGCGATCGCTTACTATTCCTCTTCCTCGCCGAAAACTATTCTTTCGTCCCCAACACCGTCTGCTGTTCCGCCTGGCGTTTCCCGAACGGCTTGAGCAGCAGCAGGATCACTCTTTCGACCGGTCCGGACACAGCATAACACGCAAACAGCACAAAGAGCATCACCTGCGGCCAGGCAATCACCAGCATCAGAACCAGGATGGCCAGGACCAGGTTGTCGAAATGCGCCCGGCCGCTGAACTTCAGATCCTTGAAGCTCCGGTACTTGATCGTGCTCACCATCAGAAAAGCCAGCGCCAGCGTCAGCACGAGCACCATGACGGGCTTTTCGGTCAGTCCGAATTGCGCCACCTCGCGATCAAAGATCACCAGCGTCGCCACCACGCTCGCCGCCGCCGGGATCGGCAGGCCGGTAAAGTACTTGCTCTCGCTGGTGGCGGTCATCACGTTGAACCGTGCCAGCCGGAGCGCGCCGCAGGCCACGAACGCGAACATGACGGACGGCCCCAGCATGTCGTAGACGCTCAGCGCCCAGCCATACATCAGCAGACCCGGCGCCACGCCGAATGCGACCAGATCGGCCAGCGAATCGTACTCCACGCCGAACTGGCTGGTGCTGTTCGTCCAGCGGGCTGATTTCCCGTCCAGCATGTCGAAAATCAGCGCGACCATGATCGCGACGGCCGCCGCGATGAAATGCCCCTTGAACACCGCGAGAATCGCAAACAGGCCGCTGAATAGGTTGCCGGTCGTCAGCAGATTCGGGATCAGATAGACGGCCCGCCGCCGCCTCGGTTCTTTCAGGATTGTTGCGCGCATCTCACAGTTCTCCCAACAAGGTTTCCCCGCCCTTCACGTGCTCCCCCACCTTCACCTTCAGCTTGGTGCCCACGGGCAGAAACACATCCATCCGCGATCCGAACCGGATGAGGCCGTACCGCTCGCCGCAGGCCACCGTCTCGCCCGGCGACACCCAGCAGACGATCCGGCGCGCGATCAGGCCGGCAATCTGCACGCACAGCACCCTGGTTCCCTGCACCGCCCGGATCAACAGCGCGTTCTGCTCGTTCTGCAGCGTCGCCTCTGGCCGGCTGGCCACGAGAAACCGGCCGGGCTGATAGGCGACCTGCTCCACCGTCCCCTGACAGGGGATGCGGTTCACATGCACGTCGAAGATATTCAGGAAGATGCTGATCCGCAGGCTCTTGTCCTTCAGAAAGCGCGGCTCATCTTCTTCGCAAATCTCGACGATCTTTCCGTCTCCCGGCGCCACCACCGCCCGATCGGACTTCGGCGCCGACCGTCGGGGGTTCCGGAAGAACCAGGCGGAGAACAGCGCCACGGCCCCGAAGGCGGCAGCCACGCCCGTCCACCCCAACACCCACGCGGCCACGGCCGGAGTGCCGGCGGCTACCACGAATGGAAGCCCTTCCCTGACGATCGGTATGCCGGCTGCGCGATCGGACACGAAATCAGTTCTTGTTCTTGTCGACCAGTTTGCCGCTCTTCAGCCACGGCATCATGGCGCGCAGTTTGGAGCCCACATCCTCAATCGGATGAGCCTCGCCCTTCTTGAGCAGGGTATACATGGTACGGTTGCCAATCATATTTCGAAATATCCCTCCGGAGTTAATTCTTGCTCTTATCCACCAATTTACTGCTCTTCAGCCATGGCATCATGGCACGCAGCTTTGAACCGACTTCTTCAATCGGATGGGCCTCGCCCTTCTTGAGCAGCGCATTGTAGACCGGACGGTTCGCCTGGTTCTCCAGCACCCATTCCTTGGCAAACTGGCCGTTCTGAATCTCTTTCAGGATGCGCTTCATCTCCTGCTTCGTCTTGTCCGTAACGATCCGCGGCCCGCGCGTGACATCGCCGTATTTCGCCGTCGTGCTGATCGAGTAGCGCATGTTCGCGATGCCGCCCTCGTAGATCAGGTCCACGATCAGCTTCACTTCGTGCAAACACTCGAAGTAGGCCATCTCGGGCGAATACCCCGCTTCAACGAGCGTCTCGTAGCCGGCCTGGATCAGCGACGTCAGCCCGCCGCAGAGCACCACCTGCTCGCCGAAGAGATCGGTCTCCGTTTCCTCGCGGAAGTTCGTCTCGATGACGCCGGCCCGTCCGCCGCCGATCGCGCTGGCATAGGCCAGCCCGACCTGGCGGGTATTCCCGCCCGGGTCCTGGTGGATTGCCAGCAGGCAGGGCACGCCGCTGCCCTTCGTGTATTCCGACCGGACGAGATGCCCGGGGCCTTTTGGCGCCACCATGAACACGTTGACGCCGGCCGACGGGACGATCTGGCCGAAATGGATGTTGAAACCATGCCCGAACGCCAGGTAGGCGCCGTCTTTCAAATGAGGCGCGATGGACTGGCGGTAGATGGCCGCCTGCGCCTCGTCCGGCGCCAGGATCATCACCACGTCCGCCGCCTTCACCGCGTCGGCCACCGGCATCACTTTCAACCCGCTCTGCTCCGCCTTCTTCCACGAGCTGCCCTCGCGAAGGCCGACGATGACGTTGACGCCGCTTTCCTTCAGGTTCAGCGCATGCGCGTGCCCCTGGCTGCCGTAGCCGATGATGGCCACCTTCTTGTTCTTGATCTGCTGCACATCGGCGTCTTTGTCGTAATAGACCTTCATGATTCTCTCCTGAAAAATAAAGGCTCCGGGCGATGGGCTATAGGCGATGGGTGAATCGCCGCCCCCTCCTACCTATCGCCCATTGCCTATGACCTATTGCCTATTCCTTTGCGACCCGTTTCGGCTGCGCCACGGCCGGCCGGATCGGCTCCCGCGCGATCGCCACGCGGCCGGTCCGGATCAGCTCTTTGATGCCGAGCGGCTGCAGGAGGTTGATGATCGCCTCGACCTTCTTGATACTGCCCGTCACCTCGATCGTGTAGGTGCCCGGCGTCGAATCGATAATGTTCGCGCGGAAAATATCCGTGATGCGCAGAGCCTCGGCCCGGTCCTCCGGCTTCGTGTGCACCTTGATCAGTGCCGTTTCCCGCTCGACGAACTCGTTCTCGTTGAGATCCACGACCTTGATGACGTCGATCAGCTTGTTCAGCTGCTTGACGATCTGCTCGATGATCCGGTCGTCTCCGGACGTCACGATGGTCATCATGGACGTGGACGGGTCCAGCGAGGGCGCCACCGACAGGCTCTCGATGTTGAAGCCGCGCCCGCTGAACAGGCCGGCCACCCGCGACAGCACGCCGAATTTGTTCTCGACGGTGATGGAAATGATGTGTTCCATTTTCAGACCGGAGCTTATTGCTTATGGCTAATGGCCAGAGTCGAATTTTTTCTGAGCCATACGCTATAGGCCATACGCTCTTACGCTGTTAAAATCGTGTCCTTGTCCTCGCCGGCCACCGGCGTTCCGGCTTTCCCGGCCTTCTGCTTCTCTTTGAGCTCCGGCGGATCGCTCAAAATCATCTCGTGGTTGCTGCCGCCCGCCGGGATCATCGGATAACAGTTCTCGTACTGGTACACCGGCACATCCAGGAACACCGGCTTGTCGATGGCGATCGCCTGCTTGATCACGTCGTCCAACTCGGACACCTTGGTCGCGCGCAGGCCGACCGCTCCGTAGGCCTCGGCCAGCTTCACGAAGTCCGGATAGGCACCGAGTTGGCTGGAAGCATAGCGGCCCTCGTAGAAGAGGTCCTGCCACTGGCGGACCATGCCGTGAAACCCGTTGTTGATGACGATCACCTTCACCGGCAGCTTGTTCGCCACCGCCGTGGCCAGTTCCTGCGTATTCATCTGCACGCTGCCGTCGCCGGCCACGCAAAGCACCAGCTTGTCCGGGAACGCCGCTTGCGCGCCCATCGCGGCGGGGAAGCCGAAGCCCATGGTTCCAAGCCCGCCGGACGTGAGCCAGCGGTTCGGCTTGGCCAGCTTGAAGTACTGCGCCGCCCACATCTGGTGCTGCCCGACGTCGGTCGAGACGATCGGATCGCGGTCCTTCGTCAGCTCGTAGAGCCGCTTGATGACGTGCTGCGGCTTGATGACGCCGTTCGGGTCCTGCTCGTAGGCGAGCGGATGAGCCGCCCTCCATTCGTTGATCTGGTCCCACCAGGGCTTCCGCAATTCCTTCTGTTCGCCGTTGACGGTTGCGCGCAACGCCTGAATCAGCTCGCGGAGCACGGTCTTGCAGTCGCCCACGATCGGCACGTCCACGTTGACGTTCTTCCGGATCGAGGTCGGGTCAATGTCGATGTGAATGACTTTCGCATGCGGGCAGAATTCCGACACCTTGCCGGTCACGCGATCGTCGAACCGCGCGCCGACCGCGATCACGAGGTCGGAATAGTGCATCGCCATGTTGGCCCAGTAGGTCCCGTGCATGCCCAGCATGCCCATGGAGAGCGGATGCTCGCCGGGGAATCCGCCCAGCGCCATCAACGTCATGTCCACGGGGATCTGGCACATCTCGGCCAGCTCGAGGACCTCCTGGGAAGCACCCGAGAAGACCACGCCGCCGCCGATGTAGAGAACCGGCTTGCGGGACTTGGCGATCAATTCGGCCGCCTGCTTGATCTGCCACTTGTTCCCCTCGTAGGTCGGGTTGTAGCCGCGGATCGAGACGGAGGCCGGATACTTGAACTCGGCCTTGTTCATCGAGACATCCTTGGGAATGTCCACGAGCACCGGGCCCGGCCGGCCGGTCGTCGCGACGTAGAACGCTTCCTTGATCGTCATCGCGAGATCGTTGACATCCTTCACGAGGAAATTGTATTTCGTGCAGGGGCGGCTGAGGCCGATGTTGTCGGCTTCCTGGAACGCGTCGTTGCCGATCAAATTGGTCGGCACCTGGCCCGAAAAGCAGACGAGCGGCACGGAATCCATGTAGGCATCGGCCAGCGCGGTGATGACGTTGGTCATGCCGGGGCCTGAGGTGACGAGCGCCACGCCGGCTTTGCCGGTCGCCTTGGCATAGCCCTCGGCCATGTGGCCGGCGCCCTGCTCATGGCGGGTTAAGATGACCTGGATGTCCTTCTGCTGATGCAGCACGTCGAAAATCTTGAGGACGACGCCGCCCGGCAGGGCAAAAATCGTCTTCACGCCCTCTTTTTTGAGGGACTCCAGGAATATCTCTGCGCCGGTGAGCTTCATCGGTCACCCCTTGCAGCTAAACAGATAATTCTTTCTAGAAAACAATGGGATAGAGTAAATGATACTATCATTGCCATCTGAATTAAGTCAACTGATTCCTGCCGTTTTGCGAGCCGGCGGAGAAGCACACAGCCATGATTGAAGTAACCATCCTCTCCCGGCACGAATGCCACCTTTGCGACGTGGTCCAGCGCATCGCCCAAGAGGTCCAGAGAGAGACCCCCTTCACGCTCACCCGCGTGGATATTGATGAAGACGCCGACCTGGCGGCCCGCTACGGAGACCGCGTACCGGTCGTGCTGATCGATCAGGTGGAAGCGTTTGCGGGAAAAGTCACCGAGGGGGAGTTCCGCAGAGCGATTCAAAAGGCGAGCAGAAAAGGCCTTCTGTCCCGAATATTATCCCTCTTCAAACTTAAAGGGCGCGAGAGAGAGGGCCTATAAGCCGGATTCTGTCCCGCCTTCGCCAATGGCTCCGGCGTGGATGATCATTTCTCTGGGACCCGAGTTACCCCGGGCCTCAAGCGACCTACCCGGGGGCCTGACTGAGCCAGTCGTTCCGAGGCTCCCATATGGTTGAGTCTCGGAGTGCCCCCCTATTTGGCCTTGCTCCGGGCGACGCTTGCCGTGCCGTTTGTGTCGCCACAAACGCGGTGGGCTCTTACCCCACCGTTTCACCCTTACCTGATCCGGCCATCAACACAATGTTTGGCGGCCGGCCATCGGCGGTCTATTCTCTGTTGCGCTTGTGTCGGATCGCTCCGCCTGGGAGTTACCCAGCGCCCTGCCCTTGGAGTCCGGACTTTCCTCCAGCCTTGCGGCCAGCGATCATCCAGCCCTCTCTCTCGCGCACAGTCAGTATAACCATGGCCTGCCGTGCAGGCAAGCGTAATTGACCCTTCGGAATGCGTTTGTTACAGTGCGGCCCTACCGTGACCGCCTCAACCGCTACCGCTCACCAGAACCGCATCGGGATCGACGAATCCGGCAAAGGCGATTATTTCGGCCCCTTAGTGATCGCCGCCGCACACGTCACGCCGGACATCGAACCGGAACTCCGGCTCATGGAAGTTCGGGACAGCAAGAAAATTTCGGACGGCCGGATTCTCGAGATTGCCCGCGACCTCCGGCAGGTCTGCAAACACAGCATCGTGTCCATCGGCCCGCAGAAGTACAACGAACTCTATCCCAAATTCCGCAACCTGAACCGGCTCCTGGCCTGGGGCCATGCGCGGGCGCTGGAGAATCTCCTGGAGCAGGTGGACTGCCCGCTCGCCATCGCCGACCAGTTCGGCGACGAGCGCTTCATCCTGACGGCGCTGCTGGAGAAGGGTAAAAAGATCCAGCTCGTGCAGCGCACGAAGGCGGAAGAGGACCTAGCCGTGGCCGCCGCGTCGATCCTGGCGCGCGCCGAATTTTTAATCAGATTGAAGCGTCTGTCGGAGGAAATCGGCACCGCCCTGCCGAAAGGCGCCACCCATGTCGAACTGGCGGCGCGGATGGTCGTGAAGAAGCACGGCGAAGCCATGCTGGGGAATGTGGCAAAACTGCACTTCAAAACGACGAAATCAGTGTTGGGGAAAAAAGAAGAGAGTTAAACGGATTCGCCCGCTTCATCATCCGGCCGCGGCGCCGCCGCGCTGCTGATAGCGGCATCAGACACCGGCTCCCCTTCCCAGTAGAGCAACCGGCCGCAGAATGAACAGAACAACATGGCGTCCGACCGTTTCACCTGCGCCACGAGCTGGGGGGAAATCTGCAGCTTGCAGCCGAAACAAATGCCGTTCCGGACCGGCGCCAGCGCCTGGTCCTTCCGGGATGCCCTGAGCTTGGCGTAGCGGGTCAGCAGGCCCTTCTCGACGCCGGCCGCAATCTCCTTGTGTTTCTGCTCCAGCTCGGACAGCTCCGCCGTCAATGCTGCCTGCTGCGCGTCCAGCCTGGCTTTCTCGCCGACAAACTGCTTTTCGGCCTCAGCTTTCTTTGCATGGGCCTCCGTGATGCCTTTCTGCTGCTGCTCGATCTTTTCCATGTAGACGAGAATCCGCTCTTCGATCTCGCCTTTTTTCTTGTTCGCCATCTCGATCTCGAAGAGATGGGCCTGGTATTCCTTGTTGGTCTTCAATTCGCTGAGCCGCGTCCGCATCTTTTCCGTCTGGGAGTCGTGCGCCTCGATATCTTTTTCGAGCGAACGCCGTTCCTTCGTTGCCGTTTCCAGCAACGCGGTCAGGTCCGTCAGCTGCTTGATGATTTCGGTGAGAGGCGCCTGGGCGGCTTCGAGAAGGACGGGGAGCTTGCGCTGAGAGTCTTTGATCTCCGCCATACGGAGATCGAGGGCCTGCAAATCAATAAGCGGACGCAGTTGCGGATTCAACGGAACCTCTGAGTGGGTAAGCGATCATGATGGTCACAATATCACATGCACCGCTGGCTCTCAAGGAGCAACATGCAACGGAATCATGTCCGCCTACGCCAAGGCTACGGCGGACAGCCCTCGCCTCCATATCTCAAATCGTCGGCTTGCCAGCCGTAGCCCGTAAAGAATCTAAGCCTACTGGAGGCAAAGTAACTATCCGCCGCGATTTGATTGAACGCGGCGGCTCAAGCGAAGCTTGGTCAGAGCTCACTTGTGGCAAAAAACCTCTCCGCCCCCATTTGATCGAAGGGGGCGGCCCAGCAAGCTCGGTATGGTGGGCCCACCAGGATTCGAACCTGGGACCAAGAGATTATGAGTCTCCCGCTCTGACCACCTGAGCTATGGGCCCCTACCTTAGCTCATTCACAGGCAACGGCGTTCACGGCACCGACGTTCGCTAACCCTGTTCACAGGCCACTAACGCTCCGTGCCGAATTAAGGTTGCGGCCCTTTGATCTCAGGTATTGGCCAAACTTCTATTGCGCCGGTGCACTACAGGCTCTCGACGAAGCTGCGCAGCTTCTTGCTCCGGCTCGGATGCCGCAGCTTGCGCAGCGCCTTGGCTTCGATCTGACGTATGCGCTCGCGGGTGACTTCGAAGTCCTGGCCGACTTCCTCCAGCGTGTGGTCCGTGCTCTCGCCGATCCCGAACCGCTTGCGAAGCACCTTCTCCTCGCGCGGCGTCAGCGTCTCCAGCGCGCTGTTGATCTGGCGCTGCAGGTCGTAGCGGATGGCCGCATCCAGCGGCGACACCGCCTTCTTGTCCTCGATGAAGTCGCCCAGATGGCTGTCTTCCTCCTCGCCGATGGGCGTCTCCAGCGAGATCGGCTCGCGCGCGATCTTGAGAATCTTCCGCACCTTGTCCAGCGGCAGGTCCATCCGCTCGGCGATTTCCTCCGGGGTGGGTTCGCGGCCGAGCTTCTGCACCAGGTGCCGGGAGGTCCGGATCAGCTTGTTGATCGTCTCAATCATGTGCACCGGAATGCGGATCGTGCGCGCCTGGTCCGCGATGGCGCGGGTGATCGCCTGCCGGATCCACCATGTCGCGTAGGTGCTGAACTTGTAGCCGCGCTTGTATTCGAACTTGTCCACCGCCTTCATCAGGCCGATGTTGCCCTCCTGGATCAGGTCCAGGAACTGCAGGCCGCGGTTCGTGTACTTCTTGGCAATGCTGACGACCAGTCTCAGATTGGCCTCGACCAGCTCCGCCTTGCCGCGCTTCATCTTGTCGTCGGCGAGGTCGAGATGCTTGACGGCCTCCTTGATGTCCTCGGAGGTCATCTTCGCCTCTTCGGCCTCGATCCGGCGGACCTTCGCCTTCGCCTCGGTCGCGATCTTCCTGATGGCCAGGAGCGACTCCTCCGACAGGCCGCATTTGCGCTTCACCGTCAGCAGCCCGCGGCGGTCCCGGGCCAGCTTCCGCAGCAGTTCCGCGCCGGCTTCGCCCGACACGCCCAGCCGCCGGCAGCAGTTGGAAAGCTCGCGCTCGGCCGACCGGATTTCCTGCGCCACGTGGCGCACCCGCTGCACCAGCCTGTCCTTGAACAGCGGATGGAAATTGATCGCCTCGATCTTCTCCACCACCGGCACGCGGACTTCCTTGATCTGCGCCTTGATGCGTTTCTGCTTGGCCGGATTTCCCCGCGCCTTCCACAGCTTCTTGTAGAGCGCCGCGACGGGCTTGGTCGGCTTGCGCACCTTGGCGAGCGACTCGAGCGTCTTCTTGCGCAGCTCGGTGTCGTCCTGCTCCTGTTCCTCGCGCTCTTCCTCGTCCAGGTCCTCGTCGTAGGCCGTCTGCGCGACTTCGCGCACGCTGATCTTCTCTTTCTTGATCTGCTCCGGCAGCGTGAGCACCAGCTCCATGGTCATCGGCAGTCCGAACACCGCCATGGACATGTCCTTCTTGCCCTCTTCGATGCGCTTGGCGATTTCGATTTCCCCTTCGCGGCTCAACAGCGCGACGCTGCCCATCTCCTTGAGGTAGAGCCGGACCGGGTCGTCGGTGCGGCTGAGCACGCCGGGGGTCAGGTCGATCCGCTTCTCCGTCTCCTCCGACTCTTCCTTCTCCTCTTTCTCGTCCGCGTCGTCGTTGGACGCAGCCTTCCGCCCCGCCGGCTTCTTGCCGCGGCCCTGCTCGCCGTCCGGCGCGTCCACGATCTCGATGTCCATCTCGCCGAAAATCGTCATGAGATGGCTCATCCGCTCGGTCGAGACGAGCTCGGCCGGCAGCGAGCTGTTCAACTCGTCGTAGGTGATGAAGCCCTTCTCCTTCCCGATGGCGATCAGCTTCTTGACTTCAACCAGCATTTCGTCTTTAGCCATGCGTTCTCCTATGCACCCGGGGCCGCGGACACGGTGGCCCGTCCCGACTTCCGTAACCGCAATGCATTGACTTCATCGTTCAGCCGCTGCGCCTCGTCCGTCCTCCCGGCCTGCTCGGCCGCGCGGAGCTCCGCGATCAGGCGGCCCAGCGTGCCTTCCAGCTTCTTGCGCTCCAGCAGGTCCAGGCAATCCGTCACGTGCTGCCGCACATCATCGTAGGGCTGATCGAGCATGGACAGTTCCGTCGCCACCGTGGCGCAAGTCATATCGGCCAGCGCTTCGTCCAGTGTGGCCCTCACCGAGACGCGCCCCTCGTCCAGCGACCGCAGCGCAATCTCCACGATGCGCCGGCAGGCCGGCATCGAGAAGGTTTCCGCCTCCAGCCGCAGCACTTCCGCCGGCAGCAACTGCCCCTGCAACAATAAATGAACCAGGTCGCGCTCTTCCGGCGTCCCCTTGAACCGAGCGCCAGCCGGCGGCGCCGCCGCGGCAGGCGACTCTCGGCGCGCCGGGCGCAGCTCGCGCGGCCGCAGTTCCGGGTAGCGTTCGATCAGCCGCTGCTGGTTCACGCCCAGCCGCTCCGCCACGCGCTTCGTGTACTCCTCCTTCTCCAGGCGGTTGCTCGTCTTCTGGAGAATGCGCAGGATTTCGTCCACGCTCCGGATGCGATCCTCGATTACGGTCGAGCCCGCGCGCCGCAGACTGTGCTCGACGGCGAAGTCCAGCAGGCTCGGCGCCTTGTCGTGCAGCTGCGCGAAGACCTCCGTGCCCTGGTTCCGGATGAACGTGTCCGGGTCGTCGCCGGACGGCAGCGAGACGACTTTCACGCCGAGACCGCTGTCCACGAACAGGTCCAGCGTCCGCAGCGCCGCCCGCACGCCCGCCTCGTCCGGATCGAACAGCAGCACCGCTTTCGTCACGTAGCGCCGGATGATCCGGATGTGGTCCGGTGTCAGCGCCGTGCCGAGCGTCGCCACCACGTTCGTAATCCCCGCCTGGTGCAGCGCGATCGCATCGAAATAGCCCTCGACAATGATCAGGGTTTCCGTCTTGCCGGCCGTCTCGCGCGCCTTCTCCAGGAGATACAGCGCACGGCTCTTGTTGAACAGCGGCGTTTCCGGCGAGTTGAGGTACTTGGGCATGCCCTCGCCCAGGATGCGGCCGCCGAAGCCGATCACCTTCCGGCGCAGGTCACGGATGGGAAACATCACGCGCGCGCGGAACTTGTCGTAGTAGCCGGAGGCATCCTTCGGGTTTCTCCCGGCGCCCTCTTTCGTCGTGATCAGCCCGGCCGCCAGCACATCCGGCAGCGTATAACCGCTCCTCAGCAGATGCTTCAGCAGGCCGTCCCAGCTCTCCGGCGCATAGCCGAAGCCGAACGTCTCCAGCGTGTCCTCGAACATGCCGCGCTCTTTCAGATAGAGCCGCGCCTCGCGGCCGGCTTCCGCCTGCGTGAGGTTGTGCGCGAACCAGGCCTGCGCCGCCTCGTTCAGCTTCTCCAGCTTTTCGCGATTGCCCGAATCCTGATGGTGCCGCCCGCCTGCGTCGACGCCTCGCGGCGCGCCCTGCGCCTCCGGCACCGCGATGCCGGCCTTGCGGGCCAGTTCGCGGACAGTTTCAGGGAAGCTCGTCCCCTCCATCTTCATCACGAAGGTGAAGGCGTTGCCGCCCGTGCCGCAACCGAAGCAATGGAAGATCTGCCGCGAGGGGCTGACCATGAACGACGGCGTTTTTTCGGAGTGAAAGGGGCACAGGCCCTTGAAGTTCTGGCCCGCCTTGGAGAGGGTCACATAGCCGGAGACGACATCAAGGATATCGGTGCGGTCTTTGACTTGTTCGATGATCTCTTGAGGAATGAGACCGAGGCTCACGCGGTTACGCTCCTGTACCCTGCAGGATACTCCAAACGAGCCGTACAGGTGGCCGTTTGAGGCATCCGCCCCGCTTCCGTGAACCGAGTTCCAACAACACGGAAAGGCTTGAATTTTTTGATGTATTGACCGTGCAATCTAACAGACGAAAGAAAGGGGTGTCAATGGCCCAAGACGGGGGTGCCGAGGCTCGACGCGTCCCCGCCAATGAAGGAGCGAGCGTGGCAGGTGGTCTGCCTTTCGGAAGGGGAAAAACAGGGACATTCAAGGTTTGTGAGGCAATTGCTATCGGTGCAGCCCACTGAACGTGGCGAAGCGTTAACGGTGACAGACTTTCAAGCGGTCTGTCACCGTTCTATTTTTATTAGCGGCTGGAAGGGATGAACTCGGAGGCGTTCGGCATGGCGGGATAGGATGTCGAGGGGCTGTGGGAGTGCCGCGAGCCGTTCTGTTGGTCCGATGAGGCGAGCGGCCAACAGTACGACTTGAATGGCCATATGGGAGGGCAACGCATCATGCCGGCGCCGGAGCAGTTCGCCCTTCGTCAGCCGCTGCCCTTCTGTACGCGCGTTGCGCGAGCAAGGGAGAAGACCAACCCACCAACTCACTATCCCTCCGTCAGCGCTCTGCGAGTAAAGAGGAGACCAAGCCGCCACCGATGGCCCTTTCACTCACACCCGCTACGCGGTGAACACCGCTTCCCTGCATCCATGCGTTTCCCTGCGTGAGGTTCGGTGCTATAGTGGGCGGCATGGCGACCATTTCCCTCGAAGACAGCGGGATGTTCAAGCACCGCGACATCCTCGACGAGCTGAACAAGAACCTGTCGCTGGAGCAGAAAGTGGGAATGCTGCTCACCCAGCTCCGCATGCGGTTTCCCACCATCGAACGGATCGCGGTGGCGCTCTACGAGCAGAAGACGGACTGGCTCAAGACCTACCTCGCCAGCGGAGAGGGGGAAAATCCCCTGCAGCATTACTCCACCAAGTTGAGCGAGGCCCCCTCGCTCCAGGCCATTTTGATGAAGGGCCGGCCCCGCGTCGTCAACGATCTCGGCGTGTTCGACCAGGGGAAGCACAAGCACACCCAGGCGATCCGCGCGCAGGGATACGGCTCCAGCTACACGATGCCGATGTACGTCAGCGGCATCTTCTTCGGGTTTCTGTTTTTCAATTCCCGCAGCAAGGACGTCTTCACCGAAGACGTCCTGCACCATCTGGACATGGTGGGGCACCTGGTGTCGCTCGTGGTCATCAACGAAGTGGCCAGCATCCACACCCTCCAGGCCTCCCTCAAGACCGCCGTGACCATGGTGTACCACCGCGACGTGGACACCGGCTCGCACCTCGACCGCATGTCGAACTTCGCCTGGCTGATCGCCCGCGAGATGGCCCCCAGGTACCGGTTCACCGACGAGCAGATCGAGCACATCTTCTTTTTCGCGCCCCTGCACGACATGGGCAAAATCGGCATCCCGGATGCCATCCTGAAAAAGCAGGACAAGCTCACGGATTCCGAATTCGAGGACATGAAGCAGCACACCACCAAGGGGCTCGAAATCATCGACGTCATGCTGCGCAACTATGGATTGGAAGGGCTGCATCACGTGGACATGCTGCGGAACATCGCCCTCTACCATCACGAGGCCATCAACGGCCGCGGCTATCCCAAGGGGCTCAAGGGCGACGAGATTCCGATCGAAGCGCGGATCGTCTCCGTGGCCGACATCTTCGATGCGCTCACCAGCAAGCGCCCCTACAAGAAGGCCTGGACGAACGACGAAGCCTTTGCCACGCTGCAGAAAATGGCCGGCACGCAGGTGGACCAGGATTGCGTGGAGGCGCTGATCAAATGCCGGGGCGAGATCGAGCAGATTCAGGCAAAGCTCAAGGAAGATCCGTACGGGTGAGCCGGGGCGCCACGGTACGGGCTGCGCTCAGCTGTTTGAAAAATCCGATTCCATCGGCGGGATGTTGTACAGGAGTTCGAGGTCAAATTCCTCGACCAGTTCGTTCACCGCCGAGGCCCCCTGGTCGGACCGCACTTCGTTGATCACCAGCTCGATGGGCATGGCGGCGTGCTGGCCGTACTGCTCGATCGCGGATTCGATGCGCTTTCTGGCTTCTTCCATGTTCATGACGGCTGCTCCCTGCCAACGGCCGCCCATTGTAGCAGGATGCTGAAAAAGTCCGCCAGCTTTGTTCTCGCATCGCTCGGAAGCTCAACGTACGGATCTAAGCCTACTGGAGGCAAAGTAACTATCCGCTCGCATTTGATTGAAGCGAGCGGCTCAAGCGAAGCTTGGTATGTACCTCCTCGCTCCCTCGCTGCTGCGACCGTAGCCACGGGAAAGACGCGCGTCTTGGCGCGCGTGGGGCGGGCCGGGTGTAACAAGGCTTTTTTGACCATCCTGCGGGCATGCTGTTTTCATCTGTGATCGTCCGCAGATCAATCGCCACGGGCGTCAAAATGGTTTTTCAATGCCCTGCTAGCCGAACCGGCTGCGGTTTTTCGATTGCTCGCACCACAAAATCATCCTGTGCCGAATCTTGGCTGTTGTTCGCAGGGCATGGGATAATGCTGGTCACGATGGCGGGCAGGGCGCAATTCCCGGACGAACAGACCGACGAGGGAGCATTCAAGCGCCAGGCGGATGCATTCCACGGATGGGTCACGGAAGATGGCTCGTCCGGCTACCAGGCGGCAGCCAAACGCTACCATTTATACGTGTCCTGGGCCTGCCCCTGGGCGCACCGCACGATCATCGTGCGGAAGCTGAAAAAGCTGGACGCCGTCATTGGCATGACCGTGGCGGACCCCATCCGCGACGACCGCGGATGGGCCTTCCGCGAAGGGCCGGGCCACTCCCTCGATCCCATCAATGGGTTTCACTTTCTCAGCGAAGCCTACCGCGCCACCGATCCGGCCTACCGGGGACGGGTCACGGTGCCCGTCTTGTGGGATACCGTCACCAAACGCATCGTCAGCAATTCCGACGACGATCTCATGCGCATGTTCAACAGCGCCTTCAACCGCTTCACCGACAGCACGCTGGATCTCTATCCCGAGGCGCTGCGGAAGGACATCGACGTGCTGAACGACTTCATCTACGAGAACGTGAACGACGGCGTGTACCGCGCCGGCTTCGCCACCTCGCAGGCGGTGTATGAGAAGGCCGTGCGCCGTCTCTTCGATGCCCTCGATCAACTGGAGGCGCGCCTCACGACCCGGCGCTACCTGTTCGGCAGGCAGTTCGTCGAGACGGACTGGCGGCTCTTCGTCACCCTCGTCCGGTTTGACGCGGTCTACCACGGGCATTTCAAGTGCAACATCCGGCGGATCGCGGACTATCCAAGCCTGTTCGGCTACCTCAAGGACCTCTACCAGACCGACGGGATCGCCGACACGGTCAACTTCGACCACATCAAGCGGCACTACTACGTCACGCACAACGACATCAACCCCACCCGCATCGTCCCCCTCGGCCCCGACCAGGACCTGCGCGCCCCGCACGGACGCGAGCGGTAAGAACAGAGGGATAGCCTGGCGATCCCGTGCTCGCGAAGCTTCTCAGTAGAGTCGCGAGGCTCTCGCGTCCGCGCCTCTCGAAGCGACGGGGATAGGGTGAAGCAGCAGCCCTCCTGCCCGCGCGTTGCGCGAGCACGAAGGGAGACCGGGTCGCCAGCTCATTGTCTTCCGTCCATGTTGCGCGAGCAAAGGAGATGACCAAGCCGCACTTACAGGGAAACGGGGATGGTGGTGAGGGCACAGGCGACTTTCGCCTTGAACAGCGCAACGAAGATTTGTATGGTGTCGTGCGACATCGCCATGCAGACCGACACCATGCTCGCCGCAACACGCATCACCCATCGGAAACAGCCGGCAGCTCCGGGAAGAAGCCGGCCTGCCGGGGTCGCGGGCATCCTGTTGCTGGCGCTCGCGGCGGGCGTGGCCCTGCCCGGGCATTCGGACGCCCGCCGGGAACTCCTGACTGACGAGGCCAAGGCCCGGCTCAAGGCCATCGAACGCATCCACCTGGAAACCCTCGCGCTCACCGATCACGGAGCCACGGACGAGACCGGCATCGCGTCCGTGGCGGCCGCTCGTCTCAAAACCGTTGGCTATACCGTGGTGAGCGATCAGGCCCAGCCGCACGACGTGACGGTCAAGGTGAAATGCGAGGAGCGAAAAGTCTGGGAGGGCACGGTACGGTCCGGCGGAGATGCGGATCTCAGTGATGCCGCCTCACGACTTTGGCGCGGCCCCGCCTGCCAGATCACCTACCGCGTGGACGGGCACGGATCGGAATGGCGGCATGAGGTGCGGGGAGACGCGCCGGAGGCTGCCGCACCAACTGCCGCAGCGAACGGAT
>MHEU01000035.1:0-27384 GCA_001805245.1 Nitrospirae bacterium RIFCSPLOWO2_02_FULL_62_14
CGAGCGTTACGACCTTGGGCAATGGCGTGACAGCGACCACCGTGCTATTGGATGGCGCTGGCTCCACCTTTACTGATCTGAACAGTCTCCAGACGGTTACCGCTAACGCGACGTTCACCGTTCAAAACGGTCGGAACTTCACGCAGGCCGCTGCTTTCAGCAATGCTGGCACCATTACTATAGGCAACGCCAGTACGCTGACTCTGTCGGGCGGTGGAACCGACACCGGCACGTTCAATGTACTGGGCGGCGGCGCGCTGGCTCTCACCGGCGGCACGCACAATCTGAACGCAGGGCTGTTGTCTGGCGCAGGCAACGTGACCATTAGCGCGGGCACGGTGAATCTGAACGCAGGCAACATTTACCGCCTGACCGGCACCACTACGGTTAGCGGCGGCACGCTGACAGCGTATACCCTGGTCTATCTGAACGGCGGCACACTGGCGCCTGTGGGAGACTTGCTCCATATCACCGGTGGGACCGTTACCGGGACAGACGGAGGCTCACTCATTGATGTCGTGGCGGGCACGCTCAGTGTCACAGGTGACGTGGTGGACTTCAGCGGTGGGACGTGGAATCTTGCCGGTTCCATCCTGCATCAGACGGCCGGGACGAACACGATCGGGCGGGGCCTAGTGCTGACGGCTGGGGCAAGCTTCACGCCGGGCAATCCGACGCCCGCAGTGACCGGGACGGTGGCGGTAGGCACAAGTCCGCGTATTGTAGCGATTTCGCCGGATGGAACCAAGGCCTATGCGGCCAATTTTAACTCGGACACCGTCTCGGTGATCAACACGGCGACGAACATGGTGGTGGCAACGGTGGCGGTGGGCACAAGCCCTGTTGGCGTGGCGATCTTGCCGGATGGAACAAGGGCCTATGTGACCAATAACAATGCGAATACGGTGTCGGTGATTAATACGGCGACGAACACGGTGGTGGCAACGGTGACGGTGGGCACAAACCCGTTTGGGGTCGCGATCTCGCCAGATGGGTCTAGGGCTTATGTGACGAATTCCGGTGCCGCCAATACCGTCTCGGTGATCAACACGGCGACGAACACGGTTGTGGCAACGTTGGCGGTGGGTACAGACCCACGTGGCGTAGCGATCTCGCCAGATGGAACTGGGGTCTACGTGACCCATTTCGGTGCCAATACCGTCTCGGTGATCAACGCGGCAACGAACACAGTGGCCGCGACGGTGACGGTGGGGACGAACCCGTATGGCGTAGCGATCTCGCCGGATGGATCCAGGGCATATGTGGTGAATCAAAATTCCAACGCCGTGTCGGTGATTGACATGACGACGAACGCGGTGGTGGCAACGGTGGCGGTGGGCACAACCCCACGTTTTGTGGCGATCTCGCCGGATGGGACCAGAGCCTATGTCACCAACAATGATACTAATACCGTGTCGGTGATTAATACGGCGACGAACACGGTGGTGGCAACGGTGGCGGTGGGCATAAACCCGTTTGGGGTCGTGATCTCGCCGGACGGGTCCACAGCCTACGTGGCCAATGCCGGGGCCGGCGCCAATGCCGTGTCGATCATCAACGGCGTGACCTCGCCCCTGTTCCAGGTCATCGGCGGGTCGCTGACCACGAACAGCAATCTGGTCGTCATTCCGAGCACGGCGACGCTGACGCTGGAGCATCCGCTGTTGGACGTGATCAGCACCGGTAGCGTGACAGCGAATGCAGACTTGATCAGCGTGGGCGGCACGCTCGCGATGAACAGCCTGGCGCCACTGGTCAAAGTCAGCGGCGGCGGGAATCTCACGACGGTTGGAGCGGGAAGCGATTTGGTGCAGGTTTCCGGCGGCACCCTGAATCTGGGCGGGACGCTGCTGGCCAAGAGTGGGACGGGGGCTGTCACCATCGGTGGTACGGTGCTGAATCTCGCGTCCACGCTGAATGCCACGGGCCTAGGCAGTCTGGTGGACATTAGCGGCGGTGCCGTCACGGTGGGCGACGGCATCCACGCCGTGAACAGCACGATCACGGTCCCGAACGCGGCCACGCTGTTCGCCATGAGTAACGACGCCTCGGTAACCGTCAACGGCGCCACGCTGGACCTCACCAACACCTCGCTCGATCTGGGCGGTCGCCCGATGTCCACGATGAGCGGCGGGAGCACCCTCATCTCCAATCCGACTCAGGCTGCGTTCAAGATCTCCGGCGGATCGTTCACGGCGGGCGCGTTGGTCACGATGGACGGCAGTGGCAACAGCATCAACCGCACCGGGGGACTGCTCGATCTGACCAATTCCTCCACGGCCACCTTCTCTTCCACGGCGTCGTTCCCGCTTGCAGGAACAGATACGATCACCATTGAGTTGGCCGCCGGCCAGGCCGACATCCGGTTAACGGACAGCAACGTGACGCTGACTGGTGCAGGCGAGGCGCTCTCCAACCTGGGCGGGTTCAATGTTGATCCGCTCACCCATGACGGTGTGGCGGTGATTGCGACCACCACGGCACTGTGCGACTGTCAGACCACAATAAACCTCGCCGGACCGCTGCTACGGCTGCTCAACGGTGTCACGCTGACGGACACAGCCGCACAGATTCAGCTCACGGACGTGTCTGTCACGCAGACGGGTACCAGCAGCCTGATCGACGCAGTCAATACGGGTACGGTGACCCTGTCTGGTCAATTGATGAATGCCAGCGGGACGACGATCACCGCTCCCGATGATTTTCTGCGAGTCAACCGTCTGACCGGTTTGGCGACTTCCGCGCTCATCGAGCTCGCCGGCAGCACTGTCACGGTGGGGACCACCGATGGCGGGGACACGCAATTCTTCCAACTCTCGGGGCCGTCGAATGTCAGTCTGGCTGGAGGTCTGCTCAGCGCAACGAGCAGTAACCTGACTTCGAGAGGCAACAGATTCATTGAGGTTGTTGGAAGCCCGGTCACGAGCAGTTCGACGAATCCCTTTGTCGAGCTGATTGGAGGATCACTGACCCTGAGTCCTTCCGCGAGGGCTTTTGGACTGAATGGCTCCGCGCTGCTCGATGTGGCCGGGTCGCTGTTCGCTGCCACGAACCTCACCTCATTGACTCCGGGCACAGCGAATCCATTTATCGAAGTAGGCGGTGCGTCCACGCTCCGCACCGGCGGAGCAGTGCTGGACCTGACCGGCACGTCACTGAATCTCGGAGCCCAGCCTGTCGTCAGTCTGACCGACGGCAGCACCCTGCGGACGACGGCCGGGCCGGTATTCCGGCTGAACGGCGGCTCGCTGACGGCCGACGCGCTTCTCTTCCACGACAACACCGGCAATACGATCGATCTGACCGGAACGCTGCTTGACCTGACTGACGCCGCCGTCACCCTTCGCATCGTTCATGGCATACCTAGTCCGACCACGGATACTCACACATTCACCCTGGCACCTGGAGAACCATTCATCCACTTAGCCAATAGCGATCTGACGCTGACCGGACCCGGCATACCCTTGGTGAGTTTTGGTGTTGACGCAGAACCGCCTGCTCAGGGAGGAGTGGCCCTCATCGCTACCAATGACAGTGAGGCGACGAGGACGTTGAGCCTCGCAGGACAGCTCCTGCTCTTGAGTAACGGCGTCGAGCTGACCGACACGGCGGCGCAGATTCAGCTCACGAACATGACTGTCACCCAAACCGGCACGAGCAGTCTCATCGAACTGCCGGTATCGAGTTCCGCGTCCATCGCCGGGGCACTGCTCAACGCCGCCACCAGCACCCTGAACCTATCGAGCGCTCGACACCTGCTGTTCCTCAACGACAATGCATCGCTCACGGCTACCGGTGCGGGCGCCGGCCCGCTGCTCAGTTTGTCCGGCGGCAGCGTCTCCACAGGGGAGGAACTCATTCTGCTGCATCCCGGCTCCACCCTGACGCTGAACCGGACACTTCTGTCGGCGACCAACACGACGCTCACGGGTGGCGCCAACCTCCCACTTCTCGCCATGGATGGCGGCAGCTCGCTCACGGTCGGCGGGCACCTGTTCGATCTGACCGGCACCAATGTGGATCTGACCTTTGGTGGAGCTGCAGATCAGCCGTTGGTGCGGTTGGCAGGCAGCAACACGTTGACGCTCAATGGCTCCTTCCTCAAGATGAATGGCGGAACGCTAACGGTGGACAGCCTGATTTTCGGAGATGGCACCAGCAACATGGTTTTCGACGCCACCAGTCCCTTGATAGACCTTTCCGGCACTGCCACGGTCACGACCACGAACGCGATTGAAGGGCTCGTGAATGTCAATACGACGGCGATTCTGACGTCCGGGACGCCGATCGTGCGGATGGATAGCAGCACCTTTACGATCTCCGCCGGCAACATTGTGTTGGATGTCGGGACAGGCAGTACGTTCGGTACGTCCACGGACGCCCTGGCGCTGATGGCCAATGGCAGCACTCTGACGCAGAACGAAGGCGGACTGGTCAGCTTTGAGGGGGGTGTGGGAGCGCCCACGACGACCAACAACGCGGCGCTGGTGCAGCTCACGAACAGCACGGTGTATCTCAACGATCCGGTGACCGCCTTGGTTACTGTCCAGGATGCCGGCACCATTGGCACGGTGAACGGGCCACTGGTGAATGCGACCGGCAGCACGGTTTCCATGCCGGGAGACAGCGACCTGCTTCTCGTGAAGACGGGGGCCACGCTACGGACCGCCGGCACGACCGCCGGGTCGCTGTTCCAGTTCACGGGCGGCGGCGTCTCGACCGGCTCCGACTTCATCGGGCTGGAAGGCGGCACACTCAACCTGAACAACCCGAACCTGACCCTGTTCAGCGCGACTAATACGGCATTGACGTATGACACGAATCTCTCGTTCATGGGCGATCCCGCCTTTGCTCTTGGTCCCGCGTCGACCCTGACTTCAGCCGCGACGGCCCCGCTCATTTCCATCTACGGCGGCAGCCTGATGCCCGGCGCGGGTGGCGGTGGCGATTTGCTCTCAGTCGGGGAAACGAGCGGGGCAGCGGCCGCGTTCAGCACCAGCGGCCCGCTGCTGAAGGTAGAGAACATTGCGGCGGCAGGCGATTTCACTGTCGGCTCGGGTACGCTGATCCGCGTCAGCGGCGGCTCGACGCTGAGCGTGGCCGGCCCGTTCCTGGACGCGACAGGCTCCGATCTTTCCTTCTCAGGTCCCATGCTGGTGCTGCAGGACGGCAGCACGGCGACGAACACTGTTGGCCCGCGCATCAAGCTCACGGACTCCTCGCTGGCGGCCCGGGCTCTGGCCCGCTTCGAAGTCACGGGTAACGTGATGATCTTCACCGGATCCTTGCTGGACCTGACCGATTCCACGCTGACAGTGGAGGTGCCGGCGGAAATCGCCGGCTCGGTGACCTTCACCCGCACGTTGAGCGCGGGCCAGCCCTTTGTGCAGATGGCCAACAGCACGATCACTGTCACCAATCCTGCCGCAGCCTCATTTATCGGTCTCGTGGTCTTCAATAATCCGGGAAGCACGCCCACCCAGGCCGGCACGGCCATTGCTGCGACCGGTCCGGCCAGCGCGATCAACCTGGCCACTGCTTCCCCAGTGATCCTCTCCGGCGGCATCGGGGGCCTCACGTTGACGGACACGGCATCATCCCTGGTGCAACTGGCCAATACCACTGTCACGCAGACCGGTACTGGCCAGGCGTTTCTGAATCTCTCCAATTCCATAACCAGTTCGTCCACGGCACCAATGGTTAATCTGTCGGCGGCCACCGTTAACTCCTCGGCGACGACAACGCCTGCCGCGTTGTTGGGGATGTGGCCTAACAGCAGCTTGACGCTTGCCGGGCCTTTGCTGGTGGGGACCAATTCCTCCACGCTAAATCTCAGCGGAGCCCTGCTCGCCATGGATACGGGTAGTACTCTCACCGGCACAAGCACCCAGCCCTTTATTGACCTCACGGGCGGCTCGTTGACGTTGCCGCTCCGTGGCGTTTTCATGGGCCCCGGCAGCACGGTGAACGTGTCAGGGCCGCTGTTCAAGGCCAACGGAACCACAATCTCGATGACGTCGGCAACGGGGATGCCATTCATCGAACTGAATCGCACGGCTGCGCTGACGTCCCTCACGTCCGGCGGGCCCTTGCTGGACCTCACGAATACGAGCCTTGACCTGACATTCGGCGCTAACCCCGATCAACCAGTCGTCAGGCTCACCGGCGGCAGTACCATCACGAACACCACCGGGCCGGTCATCAAACTCACCGGCGCTACACTTCTGGCCGATGCCCTGGTTTTCACCGATGGGGCGAGCAATGCTGGAAATTTCACCGGCTCATTCTTGGATCTCACCAGTTCGATCGTGACCGTGAATGCCATTGGGGACAATCCAGTCATCAGCACGGATAGCTTTACCTTCGCCCTGACAGCCGAGGAACCCTTCTATCAACTGAATGCCAGCACACTGACCGCGAACACGGGTTTTAGTGATGTCTGCGTGGGCTGCGGTGAACTTGCGAATCCGTTCCTGGGCCGGGTGCTAGTGGCGACTGACAGCACAATCACCTTTGGCCAGGATGGCCTGCTCACCTTCGAAGGCGGAGGATCGGCCGGCACGACGAGTCCCTTGCCATTGGTGGCGCTTACAAACTCAATCGTGAATTTGACGGATCCGGTCAATTCCACGCCATTCGCGGCCCGTGTTTCCGGTACGGCTGTGACTGTGGCCGGGCCGCTGCTGTCCCTAGCTGCCAATAGTCACATCAACGTGGCCAGCGGCGTTCTGCTGGAGGTCAACACGGGCGCCCAGATGACACTCGTTACTGATGGCCAGTTGGTGAGCTTCCTCGATACCGCCAGCCGGATCAATCTGACGCATACGCTGGCCTGCGCGGGCGATTGCATCGCGTTGCCGAACACGCCGTTCCAAATTAAGATCTCCAACGGCGCAACCGCCTCGGTCAACCCGACGTTTAACCCGTTCACAGGCTACAACGGGACTCAGATTGAGGTGAACGGCAGCCCCTCGGGAGGAATCCTGATCTTGGTGGATGGCGCCGGCAGCTTCCTGCAACTGGGGGCGGCGCTGGCCACGCTGATCATTCCGCCGAATCAGACGATTGACACGAACCAAACCTTCTTTACCGCCACGCACAGCGGTGCAGGCGTGTTGGAGGGCACCGGCACGGTGAGAACCACTGGCCTCTACACCTGGTCCGGCGGGACGATGCAGGGCACCGGGACGACGGAAGCCTGGGGCGGGCTTGCACTCAACGGTAGCGTCACCCTCAATCGCACGCTCAATCTCTCCGGAGCAAGCACGATCGGCGGGGACTTTACGATCAGCGGCATCGGCACGTTGAGTAATGCTGGCACCTTGACGAAGTCGGCAGGCGCCGGCACGGCCACGATCAATCCAACTTTCAATAACAGCGGCACGGTGGATGTGCAGAATGGCACGCTGGCGTTGACGGGTACGGTGACCAACAACGGCACGGTTCGCGCGACCGGGCTGGGCGGAGACGCGATCGTGACTTTCAGCGGGACCCTAACCAATTACAGCGCCGGGACCCTGACTGGGGGGACATACGAGGCTATCGGCACGGGTATCGGAAACCAAGGGATCATCCGGCTGCCGGGAGACCTCGTGACGAATGCGGCGACGATCCTGCTCGACGACTTCGGGGCCGTACTCAACCACTCGACGGGCATCGACGCGCTGGTTGGCTTTACCACCAACACCGCGACCGGCAGCTTCACCATCCAGAACGGCCGGAACTTTACCCAGACGGCGGCCTTCAACAATGAGGGGTTGATTACGATCGGTGATGCCAGCACGCTCACGTTCTCCGGAGGAGCACAGCACAGCGGGACGTTCTCCGGCATCGGCACGGCATCGTTGAGCGGAGCGATCAATCTCGTGGGAGCTACCAATGTTTTCAATGCCCCGACTGTAGCGGATACTCTGACGGTCAGCGGTGTGCTCAGCGGTGGCAGTTTAGACAAGACGGGCGCGGGCACGGTCGTGCTCAGCGCAGCCAATACCTATAACGGCAACTCGGTCCAGGCGGGCACCTTGCGGGTAACGAATGCCAATGGGTTGGGTATTCCATTGGTTCCGACAACTATCGCGGCCGCGGGCACGCTGGAAATCGGCGGAGTGGCCATTGCGGGGCAAGTGGTGGCCCTCAACGGCGGGGCGCTGAGCGGAACGGGTACGGCCTCCCTGGCTGGTCCCGTGACCCTGGGGGCGAACAGCACGTTGAATGCTACGGTTGGTGGCGACACGCTCACACTCAGCGGCGTGATTAGCGATGGAGCCGGCACTTTCGGACTGACGAAGACCGGCAACGGAACAATCATATTGAGCGGCGTGAATACCTACGATGGTGCCACGGTGGTCAGTGGCGGTGTGCTGTCAGCTTTTACTCTTCTTAATGGAGGCGTGTCGAGCAGCATCGGCCAGTCCAACAATGCCGCGGCCAATCTGATGATCAATGGCGGCACGTTGCGTTTCGTAGGGGAAGGCGCCGTCGGTACCACCGACCGGTTGTTCACGTTGGGTGTGGCAGGCGGCACGCTGGACAGCTCGGGCCAAAACGGGGGGAGCCCGATGATTTTCACCAATACGGGTAGCCTCGTGCTGTCAGGAACCAATACGGCCCGCACGCTCGCGCTGACCGGCACGAATACCGATGGCAGCATTTTGGCAGCGATTGTCAGCGACAATGGGACGGGGGCCACCTCTGTGACCAAGACTGGCACGGGCTCCTGGACACTCAGCGGCGCCAACACCTACACGGGCACGACGACGGTCAGTGCCGGCACGCTGGCGCTCACTGGCGATAGCACGCACACCGGAAGTTTCAGCGTGGAGGGAACGCTGGAATTCGGCGGGACGCACGTGCTGTCGGGCGAAGGGGCGGACATCAGCGGCACGGGGACGGTGAACCTGAACGGTACGCTGGGGAAGGCGGGGGTGGGCACGACGAGCGAGATCGCCACGATGCTGAACAATAACGATGGGGCAATAGAGGTGACGAGCGGGACGCTCAAACTTTCTGGCGGAAGTGATCATAGCACCACGAACACCATTACAGTTGCGTCGGGCGGCACGTTGGAGTTTGCCGGAGGGAATCACTTTCTGGGCGAAGACCATACGCTGAGCGGTGCAGGCGCCGTGGTGGTAAGCGCCGGAACGGTGGATTTAACGGGGAGCGGAACGTATCAACTGACGGGGACGACTACGGTGAGTGGTGGAGCCCTTGACGTGGCCGGTCAGTTGGTCAATATAGGCAGTTCGGAAACCAGAACGTTTCCTGGCGCCATTCTGGTTGGTGCGGGTGGCGATATCTCTGTAAGTGGGAAGGTCGTCGAGGTTCTCGCGACTAATACCTTGGTGAGTGAATCTTCAGCGTCGCTGGTCAACCTTGTTAACGGGACTCATTCGTTTGGGTCGCCCATGTTTGATATGACCGGGAGCGCGACAGCGTCGGAAATCATTGATCTAGGACCTGCGGGCGCCGGTTCTGAGGATGTGACGCTCACGCTCGGAACGGATCGCCCGATCCGAGGCTCTGATACCTGCCCCTCGTGTCCGTTGACCGGCAGCTTGCTGGAAACTTCGGGCGCGACCGTGAGCGGTGGGCAGGTGGTGAAGGTAGACACTGCCCTGTTAGAGGCTACCTTGCCGCTGTTGAATGTTCTGGCAGGCTCGACGATGACCCTGACTGGCGATGCGGTCACCCTCGCGAATATGGCCAAACTCGTGGCAGGCTCGGGCCTGGCCAGCGCCATGATCCACCTTGACGGCTCTTCCATGACCATCAATGTCGGGTCGCTGGTCAACGTTACCGGGGGGACTGGAGGGAGCTATCTCAATGTCCTGGGCGATCTGATCCGGCTCAGCAATTCCAGCATCCTCTCGCTCAACGGTACCGACGGGTATGTGCTTCGGGTGTCGGGCGGCTCAGTGGTGGATATTGTTGGTGTGCTGGTGGATTTTGCCACCACGGGCGGGAGCGGCAATAAGGTGAAGCTGGCAAATACATATGCACCGGACCTGGTGGTGGGCGGTGTTGGGGTTCGGCTCACCGGCGGGGCCGCGGCCTCTCAGGTTGAGATTCTGGGCACGCCATTACGAGGTCTGGGCACGAACGGCAATGTCATCGAGCATGTTGCTGGCGGGGCGTTCACCGGCAGCCTCGTCGAAGTCAACGGTACCTCTGCCCGCGTCAGAATCGGACGGTAAGCTCCTGACTCTTTCCGGTGCCTTTGTAGACCAGTTCAAGTATTAAGCGGGAATCAACGGTCGCACATGTGGCGAAATGGAGATGCCTCCGTCTGATTGACTTCGGGGGAGGAGGCCGGTATCTTTGTTTGTATAAGAGAGTTACGGAGCGATGAAAGTTGCTGACCTGACAGTGGAGGAGTTGCGCGCGCTGATCAAGAAAGCCGTGCAGGAAGAGCTGCACGAGCTTCTTGACGATCCTGACGCAGGGCTGGCGCTCAGATCAGAGATGGAAGCGCGCATTCAGGCCTCTCTTGTCTCGACCGAACGGATTTCTCTCGCCAAGGTGAAGGAAAGACTGGCCCTTCCTTGACCTATCAGGTTGACTTCACTCCGTAGGCCACGGACGAGCTCGCGACGCTCGATCCGACTCTCGCCAGGCAGGTTGTGGACAAGCTTGAATGACTGGGCGTCAATTTCCAGGCCGTCACTCCGGAACCGCTCAAAGGGCGTTTCAAGGGCCTCTACAAGCTCCGCGTCGGAGACTGGCGTGTGTTGTATACCATTAATTCGGAACATCATGTGATCACGGTTCACGCGGCTGCCCACCGCAGCCGAGTGTATAAGGTCTGATCTCCGGCCTGCCCGCCGCCAGGCATCCACTCTCCTCTGATTTCCAGCCCGTCACGCATCACACGTCACCCGTCACGGTCTCTTAGAACCCCCACGCCACGCTCTGGCTACCACACTACGGGCACAGGGTAGGCTGCCACTTGCGAATCTCCACTCAGGATGGTGAAGTCTTCCGAAAGCGCCTGCGCGATCAACAGGCGGTCAAAGGGATCGCGGTGCAGAGACGGGAGGGAGGCCACTTTGAGCGTATGCTTCAGGTGGATCGGGAGTACCTGAAAGGCATTGATCGAAATTTGTTCAGCGATGAAGTGCTCGCTGTCCCTGGGTAATGTCACGCGGCCCAGGGCGGCTTTAATCACGATCTCCCAGCTGCTGACCGCGCTGAACCAGACATCATGCCTCCCGCCGGCTAACAGATCGCGCCCTTTTTTCGAGAGTCGGTCGCTGTCGGTGATCCACCAGAGAAATGTCGAGGTGTCGAGCAGAAGCCTCATCCTTCAAACGCTCGCTGGATTTTCTTTGGGAGTGGAGCGTCGAAGTTCGCCTTGATGCTGATTTTTCCTTTCGCGCTCCCCGGCGTTCGCGCAAGCCCACCTTCTGCTGCCGGGATCAATTTCGCGACCGGTCGGCCCCCCTTGGCAATGATGATCTCCTCGCCGTGCAGGACCCGCGCGATGAGTTTTGAGAAATGCGTTTTCGCGTCGTGAATATTGACGGCCATTCCGGTCTCCCTTCTGCCCGGGCAAGACTAGACTAAGCACTAGACTAAGTCAAGCGCCAAGTCCGAATGTCATCAAGTCATCAGACTTTATGACTTTCTGACGTGATGACTTTCGACCGGGCTAGAACCCCCACGCCAGGCTGACGGTCGAGACGTAGCGGTTGTATTCGAAGATATAGGGCAGGTTGGCGCGACTGATGGTGGCCTGGAAGTCCGCCGCCAGGACGAAATGGTGTGGGAGCGGCTTCTCGATGCGGACGACGTGGTTCTGCTCGAAGACCTCCTGCCGGACGGTGTTGGGTGCCGTCGGTGGGAAGATGACGTTGGGATGGCGGTATCTCCGGTAATGGTAGTCGAAATCGTATTTGAGCCGTGTGTCGCCCCACGGCAGTGTGTATTGGCTGCCGAAGAGGAACCGGTGCCCGCGGTAGAACCAGTCCTGGCCCTTGGCGTCCTCGAGGTCATATTGGTAGCCGATCCGAATGAGGTGTTTGTCGCCGGCAAACCGGAAAACGTGGGTGAGGCCGACCATCCAGTTGTTGGCGCTGCGGTCTTCCCCTGGTAGTACCCCTCCTCCCCCCGGACTGCTTATGAGAAAGAGTGAGGAGAAATCCTTGTTCTGGAAACGAAACTGGGCGGTGGTGAGGTTATGTTCGTTCTCCACGAGCGTGCCCATCAGCGTGGCGGAATGGCGGTTCAGGAATCGGCTGCCGCTCAAGGTCGTGTAATCGAAGGCATACTGGACAGCAAGCTGGGCGGGGAGGGCGCCCAGGTTGCTGTTGTAGGTCGCGCCCATGCCGCCCAGGTAGTTGCCGATGTTGAAAAACGGCAGTTCGTAGTTCGTGGTGCGGAATAAGGATGCGGAGACCGTGCTCTCCCATGGCCCGGATCTGAACCAGGCATAGTCTCCCCGTGCTGAAACCAGGTGTCCCGGCGTATTGGTGCGGCGGGAGCGGAGTTCGGTGACGAGGGGATCGGCTTTGGACAAGGGGTTGATCGCCACGTTGCTGTCGTAGTAGGCCCCGATGCGCAGCTCACCGTGCAGGCGCCGTTCTTTTTCCCGCGCGGCGAGCAAGGTGTCGCGGAGCCGGTCAGCCGGGCCCGTCAACGGCGAGACGGTCCGGATACGGCTTGCTTCCTCCAGTTCGCCGGCTGCCTGGGCCGTGAGGCCGACGACCGCCAGGGCCAGTCCCGAATAGAACTTGGTGAGCTGCCGGATGTCGGGATCGCTTGACTCAGCTTGGGCAAAGGCCTGGATGGCACCCTCGTAGTTTTTGTGCCGGTAGCGCATGAAGCCCACGTAGTAGCCGAGGTTTTCCTTCTTGGGCTCGGTCCGGAATACTTCCGTGAGCAACTGTTCCGCCTTGTCATATTGCTGCTGATGGAAGTAGGCCGATCCCAACTGGAACTGAATGGCGGAGTTCGTGGGGTCCTGGATATAGGCCTGCTCGAAGGCCGGGAGGGCCTGCGCCGGCTTCTGTTGGGCGGTGAGGGTGAGGCCCTTGTAATAGAGGGCTTCGGCGTTTCCAGGTTCGACTTCGAGCGCCTGGTTGAGCAGGTCCAGCGCCTGATCGTACTGCGCGCTTTCGTAGGCCAGGATCGCTTTTGCGACGTAGACGTCGGCTTCCGAGCGTTGCCCCTCGGCGGGACCGACGGCCAGAGTCAGGAGCCAGAAGATTCCCAGGAAAATACTGAGCAGGCTGGAACCGTTGTGCGTGAGGGCCGTCAAGGGGAAGGAGACCGTCAATCTCATCGACATGCCCTACATCCAGGGGGCCACCGCCACGTGGCACCGATTAAGTAATTTGACGGGCGGCATCCTTGCACCCTGCCCAGGTCATGTCAAGCCGGAAGTATTTCGGAGTGCTCTATTTATGACGCGAGTGGAGTGGAGGAAATTCATTCTCCTTGCCCCGGAACCGTGGCGCGGCGGCGTCCCGCCTGAGCGGGTTTCAGGTGAGGTGACCACGTATAGGCGCGGTCGGCAGATTGCTGAAAAACACCCTTGACAGCTTTTTTTGCTCGTGTTACGTCTTTGGCCCTACACAGGCTTGAAGGTCTAAAGATTGAGACCGAGGCATGGTTATCATGCAAGCCACAGCAGATAGTTCCAATCACCTGGATGGCCGGTGGGGGTGGGAAGGTTTCAAGGATGCGTCCGTCCGCCCATGGTTCCGTTCCGCTCAGGGTCATCATTCCCGGCATCGCAAGAGAAGCGACGGCAGGCCTTTCTGTCCAAAACAGCATTTTTCGTTCACATTTTTCCGACCACTTAACCCATAACCTAAGGAGAAGCTATGTCGCAGGGAAGAATCCTGGTTATCGACGATGAAGAGAATGTTCGCAAGACGGTCAGACTGACGCTGACCAAAGCCGGCTTCGACGTCGTTGAGGCTGAGGACGGCGAAAAAGGCATCGCAGCCATGCGGTCGGGCGACAATCCGCTCATGGTGGACGCAATTTTCTGCGACATTTACATGCCCAAGATCAACGGCATGGAGGCCATCTCTTTTTTCCTATCCCAATTCCCGTCGGTCCCGGTGGTCGTGATCACCGGGCAGCCGGACATTCAAAAACAGACGACGTTGTTCAAAGGCGGCAACGTTGTTGACTATCTGGTGAAACCGATCGAGGCCGAGAAGCTCGTGGCGGTGGCGAAAAAGGCCATGGGGCAGCGCAAGCCGGTCGACAAGCACAGAACCTAACCGAGGCTTTTCATGCCCGACCCTGTCCCTCCCACGGCGTCAATTCGTGATAATCGCCGGCAGGCATGGCGTCGGCATGAAGACAAGCAACTGCTTCAGCGTGAACGCGAACTGGAAGCGGCGCGGCGCACCTGCGACGTGCTCTTCCAGCATACCAATGTAGAGCGGATTATCGAGACCGCCCTCCGTACAGCCCTTGAAGTGTTGAATGCGGATGGCGGCTCCGTGCTCCTTGCGGATCCCGACACAAAGCAACTGGTGTTTCGCTGTTCGCTTGGGAAGCGACCGGTCCTCCCCGGCACGGCGATGCCCTGGAACGAGGGTATCGCGGGTGCCGTTTTCCAGTCAGGAAAGCCGGAGGTCGTTGCCGATGCCAGGCAGGATAGGCGTCACTACGGCCATTTCGACGAAAAGAGCGGATACGAATCCCACGATATGATCGTCTGTCCTCTTAAGCGCTGGGAGGGGGAGCCGGTCGGTGTCCTCGAGGTTCTGAACAAGCGCGACGGCCGTCTTCAGGAAGACGCGCTTCCCGTGCTGACGATTGTTTCCGCCTTTACGGCTGCGGCGATCGAGCAAGCGCGGCTTTTTCAGGATGCGAGGTTCGCTGAAGTCGTTCGCTTGATGGGTGATATCAGCCATGACATTAAGAATATGCTCATGCCGGTTGTCTGCGGGGCAGGACTCCTGAGGAGCGAACTCAATGATCTGCTGAGTAATCCCGGAAAATTGGATGCGAAGCAAACGACGGCCACCCGCGACATGTGCAATGAAGTCATCGCCATCCTGCTCTGCGATGCGGGCCGGATCGAAGAGCGCGTGAGGGAAATTGCCGATTGCGTCAAGGGGTTGAGCGCGCCGCCGGTATTTGCCCCCTGCAAAGTTGCCGATGTCGTGGAGGGCGTGCTGAAGCCGTTGCGCGTGGTGGCCGAGGAAAAAAAGGTTACCCTTAAGAGCGAAAACCTGGACGCGTTGCCCACGCTGATTGCCGATGACCGCCGGCTGTACAATGCGTTCTACAACCTGGTGAATAATGCCATTCCCGAGGTTCCTCCTGGCGGTTCCGTGACAGTGAGCGGCCGCATGGACCCTGGCGGGTCGTCGGTGCTGCTGTCTGTCGTCGATACGGGGCGCGGGATGCCCCCAAAGGTCCGTGACAGCTTGTTTACCGCTCGCGCGATCAGCCGGAAGCCCGGGGGAACCGGCTTGGGGACCAAGATCGTCAAGGACGTGGTGGATGCTCATGGCGGCCGTATCACGGTGGAAAGCCGGGAAGGCGTCGGAACCACCTTTCTCATCCGGCTGCCTCTTCACCCGCCTGGCGCTTCTTCCTGTTAAGCCCCTCCTGTTTTTGCTGCACGAGAGGAGCACCTCGATTGACCGCTGCTCAACGCCAGATCCCTTTTCCTAATCGCCGCCAGGAATGGCGTCGGCATGAAGACCAGCAGCTGCTCCAGCGTGAACGTGAGCTGGAGGCCGCGCGCCGCATCTGCGAGGCGCTCTCCCAGCACGTGCACGTCGACGAGGTGGTCCAGCGGGCGCTTCAAACGGCCCTGGACGTGCTCGATGCGGATGGCGGCTCGGTCCTTCTCGCCGACCCGGAATCGAAACAGCTCGTTTTCCGTCATTCCATTGGGAAAAAACCGGTCCCTCCAGGGACCGGCATGCCCTGGCATCTAGGCATTGCGGGCGCCGTGTTCCAGTCCGGCAAGCCGGAAGTCATCGGGGATGCGAAGCTGGATTCCCGCCACTATCAGAAGATTGACGAACTCACCGGCTACAAATCCCATGACATGATCGTCGTTCCGCTGAAACGCTGGGAGGGCAATCCAATCGGAGTCTTCGAAGTGTTGAATAAGCGGGGCGGGCCGCTTCAGGAAGACGCGCTGTCGGTGCTGCTTATCATCTCGGCGTTCACGACGCTGGCAATCGAACAGGCCCGGCTGTTTCACGAAGCGAAGATGGCCGAGTCGGTCAGTTTAATGGGCGGTATTTGCCACGACGTGAAGAACATGCTGATGCCGGTGATGTGCGGAATCGGCATGCTCAAGCAGGAATTGAAAGAGTTGGTTGCGTGTCTCTCCGAGGTCAATCCGAAAAAAGCGAAGACGAGCCAGGCGATGTGCGATGAAATCTTCGGCATCCTGGAGGATGATACAGGGCGCATCAGCGATCGAGTGAAAGAAATTGCGGATTGCGTGAAGGGACTCAGTTCACCGCCTGATTTTGTCTCCTGTAGAGTCGCCGATGTGGTTGATAAAGTGGTGAGGTCGATTCGTATTCTGGCGGAAGGCCGGCAGGTGCTCTTGCGTACTGACGGCCTCGATGCATTGCCACCGATTTTTGCCGATGAGCGACGGCTGTATAACGCATTATACAACCTGATCAACAATGCCATCCCCGAAGTCCCTTCAGGAGGATCGGTCACCATAGGCGGACAGGTCGATGCCAAGGCCCGAGGGGTCCTGATAACCGTCGCCGACACGGGGCGCGGGATGCCGCCCGAAGTCCGTGACAGCTTGTTTACCGCTCGCGCGATCAGCCGGAAGCCCGGGGGAACCGGCTTGGGGACCAAGATCGTCAAGGATGTGGTGGATGCGCATGGCGGCCGTATCACGGTGGAAAGCCGGGAAGGCGTCGGAACCACCTTTCTCATCCGGCTGCCTGTTCGCCCCCCTGGCGCCTTTGCCCGGTAGCGGGCCGCTCCTTGAAGCGATCAATCCGAGCCAGTATTATAATTACGCGGGTTAATGCGACGGGAGTGGCCGATGGCTTCTGTTCTTGACACCTTGCGCCGTTATGGCCAGCCCCGTGTCTTCGGATTCCTCACGTGCGCTCTCCTCATCGGCGCCTTTCTTTTCGACATGTTCACGCAGCACGGGGTGGCCGCATGGGTCTTGTATCCCGTTGCTATTATCGCTGCGATGCAGTGGCGGGGACGTTGGGCTATCGTCTCAACCACTCTGGCGGGGATCGGCTTGACGGTTCTGGGAGCGTGGGTGTCGCCTGCCGGCCATGCCGGCATTGATTTCATCAACCGCATCCTGGCGGTGGTATTGATCAGCGTGGTGGGGGCGCTTTGCCTGTGGTTGGAGCGCCAGGAGGAGGCCTATGAGGCCGTGGCGGCATCGCAGCAACGGCATGAGCTGACACTTCGTTCCGTCGTTCAGTCTGCTGCTGATGCGATTGTTCTGGCTGACGGCCTTGGCAACATTGTGTCATGGAACAAAGCGGCCTCGTCCATCTTTGGGTATAAAGAAAAGGACGCGTTGGGAAAGCCCTTGACCATGCTGATGCCTGAACGGTACCGGGCGGCTCACCAGCAAGGGCTGAAGCGGGTCGTGGAGACAGGTCAATCCCGTCTGGTGGGGCAGACGGTCCAATTGCACGGACTGCGGAAGGATGGCGAAGAATTTCCGTTGGAGCTGTCCCTTGCGAGCTGGAAGACGAAGGGGGACGTGTTTTTCAGCGGTATCATCCGCGACATTACGCTGCGGAAGCGGGAAGAAAGCCATCTGACCGTGCAATACGCCGTGACCCGCGCCTTGGCCGACTCCGCCACGCTGGCGGAAGCGGCTCCCCGGATTCTCCAGGCCGTGTGCGAGACGGTCGGGTGGGAGGTGGGGGCGATCTGGAGCGTGGATGCGGGCGCGCAGGCTTTGCGGTGCAACGACATCTGGCACGTGCCATCCGTCACAATCGAGCAGTTCGAGTCTGCGACCAGGGAGATGACCTTTGCCTCCGGCATCGGGTTGCCCGGCCGCGTTTGGAGCAGCGGCAAGCCGTTCTGGATCACGGACGTCGTCCAGGACTCCAACTTTCCCCGCGTGTCCATGGCCCGTCGCGTCGGCCTCCATGGCGCCTTTGCCTTTCCCGTGCTGTCCGGCGGCGAGGTCACTGGAGTGATCGAATTTTTCAGCCGCCAAGTCCGGAAGCCGGACGAACATCTGCTGCTGATGATGGGCGCGCTGGGCAGCCAGATCGGGCTGTTCCTGTCCCGCAAGCGCGTAGAGGCGGAGCGGGAACGTCTGGTGTTGGAACTGCAGGAAGCCCTGACGAACATCAAGACCCTGCGCGGGCTGTTGCCGATCTGTGCGGCCTGCAAAAAGGTCCGCGACGACTCGGGATACTGGAACCGCATCGAGGACTATGTGCGGGATCGCTCCCAGGCCGAATTTACCCACGGCATCTGTCCCGACTGCGCCCGCAAGATGCACCCGGACTGGGACGAGAAGTGACGGCGACATTCTGAGACGGCGGTGAGTCTCCATGACTGACGCACCAATCCCCATTCGGTATCGCTACACGTTCCGGTTTGCGGACGGCTCGGAAAAGCGATTCGAGATCAATCTGGACCCTGCCACGTTGGCGCTGATCCCCCCCGCAGATTCCCCCAAGCCGGAGTGGACAAAGCTCGGCTACCATCAGTGCGAACAGTGCCCGCTGAATGAGAAGGCGGCGCACTGTCCCGTGGCTGTGAACCTGGCGAGCCTTGTGGAGAGCTTCAAGGACACCCTCTCGCACGAGGATATCTCGGTGACGGTCGAAACGGCGCAGCGGACCTACAGCAAACGGACGAGCCTGCAGCAGGGACTGAGTTCGATCATCGGCATCTACATGGTCACCAGCAACTGTCCCGTGATGGACAAGCTCCGCCCCAACGCTCGGTATCATCTACCGTTTGCCTCCGCCGAGGAAACCATGTACCGGGCTGTCTCCATGTATCTGGCGGCGCAATACTTCCGCATGAAGCGGGGAGAGGCGCCGGACTGGAAGCTGGAGCACTTTTCGGAGATTTATCAAGGGGTCTGGCTGGTGAACAAGGGCATGACCGATCGGCTCTCTCACGCCTCGGCGCAGGATGCGAATGTCAATGCCGTGATCGTGCTCTCGACCTTCGGCTCGGCGGTGGACAGCTACCTGGAAGAATCCCTTGCGGAGATCGCCCCCCTCTTCAACTCTCCCTCCGTCGAACCGGAACAGCAGTGATCTGCCGCTCTGATTCCGAAGAGATTGCGAACGGAGAGGTCGGATGAGTATACTCTTCCATCCTTCCAAGGGAGCGACAGACGATGGTGTTAGTTTTTCAGAGCGATCCGCTGGATACGGAAGACGCGCGCGGGCGTTTCTATCACGTGTGTCTGGGCCGGATGCAAGAGGCGGAGATGCCGGTGCCTCCGCCGGATCAGCCTTATGCATGTCCCCGCTGCGGCGTCGAGCTAGAGACCGAAGATTTCTGGATCGCCCAGGTGAAGGGATCGGTCTAACCCGCATTATCCATGAACGCTTCTGCTGCAATCATGGATAAAACTGAGCTGAGGCGTCTTACTCTCGCGCCAAGAGCAATTGCATGGCGCTCGACCTCGCAAGCGCGGGGGCGACGCACCTGCACGCAGTTTGTCGGCGTGCAGGCAGGCGGGCTCGCCGCTCGCCCCCTCGACGTACTGTTTCAAGTACGCCTCGGGTTCTCCCGGCTCCGCGCGCCCGTCTCGCGACGCGACTGCGCGCTTTCGCAACGAACCGCCATGAATAATGCGGGTTAAAGCGTGACGCAGGGGAGCTCAGGACGGAAGATGGTGTCGGTGATGCGGGGCCTGATGATGCTCTGCAATTCCTGCCATGAACAGGTCATTCACGACAAGCTGGTGAGCGAGAAAAACTATGTGGCCGACCACGAGGCGCTGTTCGATACGATCTGTCCGGGCTGCACGGACATCAATCGGCCTCTCATCGACGACATGCTGGGCAGTTCTGAGTGAGGCTGTTGAAAAAGGCCCTTTGCCCGGAATGTTCATGAACGCTTCTGCTGCAATCACGGATACGCTGCTGCGACGGGCGGGCTCGCCGCTCAGTCAGTCAACGTCCTGCCGAGAGGACGCTTCCTTCCTTCACGGCTCCACGCGCCCCTCTCGCGACACGCCTGCGCGCTGAAGCGCTCCGGCGCGCAAGCGCGTCTGCGTGATTTCGCGACGAATCGCCATGAACAATCCGGGCGAGCTTTGTTCTCGCTACTGCGACGCCCACGGGGAAAGCAGGCGTCTTGGCGCGTGCGGGGTGGGTGGGTGAGAAGACGGCCTTTTTGAGCAGCCTCGTTCGTCGTTGTCGGTAGGTTACTTGCAGGTTTTTCCGTCGAAGATTTTGCATGACGACTCGCCCGACGCGATCTTCCACCGTTTCACGAGCGGGGCCTTGTCCGGCCGCGTCTCGACGACGATATCGATCAGGCCGGATGGCGGCAGTTTGTCCAGGTGTTGCCTGGCTTCCGGCGTAACCTCGACGCCGAACACGGCGCCGCTGCTCGAGATCACGATAAAGCCTTTCTCCTTGTCCACGTAGATGATCGGGCTGTAGTAGCTCTTTTCTTCTGCGCCGGCAGGCCCGGCCCAGCCCAATCCGATCAATGCTGCCAGGAATATTACGGAAGAAGGGAGTAGAAGACGTCCGCGCATGGCCTATGCCTCCGTAGACGATGATGTGCCGCTATTATGGCATCGGCTTCACGCGGGTGCCAGCAGATTTTATTGGAATGGGAAATGGTCAGACTGATTGAAACTCGGCTCGAGAAACCTGGCGGTCCTTGATCCAGTAGGCCCGCAGGTCCGGTGCCGTCTTGTGTTCCAGGGAAATGATGAGATAGGCCGCGTCAGGATAGTAGGCGAGCCCCACGTCGGTGGCGGAGGGGTAGGCAGGAGAGTGGGTGTGGGAATGGTAGATCACGGCTAACTCAAGATTCCGCTGACGCATGTCCTTGAAGGCCGCCAGCATCTCTTTGGGGTCCATGAAGTAGGCGACTTCTGCCTTGGTGGAATTCGACAGGTGACTGAGCTGCTTGACGTCGGCGCCCTCGAAGACCTCCACGGCCCTGGCGTCTTTTGCCACGGTGTTCGTGATCCGGTAATGGCGCGAGACCGCGCCGTTCGTACCGGCCAGCAACCCGCAGCACTCGAACGGGTCCAGTTCACGCGCGTGGGCGATCATGTCGTCCAGAATCTGTTGAGGAATTTTCAGCGCGGACACGTCAGCGTCAAATGGCGCACGATACGGCGTAGTCGCCGCTGAGGTTTTTAATCGTCGGATGCGGGCCGCACAGCCGGCAGTTGGGGTCTTTGGGCCGCGACACCTTCCTGAATTTCATCTCCAGTGCGTCGTAGATCAGGAGCTTGTCCGCCACAGTGTCGCCGATCTTGAGAATTTCCTTGATGGCTTCCGCCGCCTGCAACACACCGATGGTGCCTGCCAACACGCCCAGCACACCGGCCTCCTGGCAGTTGGGCACAAGCCCGGCCGGAGGCGGCTCGGGATAGAGGCACCGGTAGCAGGGGAATCCCTCGTGCGGCTTGATAGTCGTCAACTGGCCTTCAAACCGGAAGATGCTCCCTGAGATCAGCGTCTTCCTAGCAAAGAAGCAGGCGTCGTTGATCATGAACCGCGTCGAGAAGTTGTCCGATCCATCCAGCACCATGTCGTAATCCGCGATCAGTCCCATGATGTTGTCGGCGCTCACATGATACTGATAGGTCTTGATCGTGATGTCCGGATTCAACGCCGCGAGCGTCTGTCGGCCCGATTCGACCTTGGGAACGCCGATGCGGTCTGTCGTGTGCAGAATCTGCCGCTGGAGATTGGAAAGATCCACGACGTCGCCGTCTGCCAGTCCGAGCGTGCCGATTCCTGCCGCCGCCAGATAGAGCGCCGCAGGCGAGCCCAGGCCGCCGGCGCCGATGACCAGCACCTTGGCCTGGGACAGTTTCTTCTGCCCCTTGCCGCCGACGTCGCTCAGAATGATGTGGCGGCTGTACCGCTCCAGTTGCGCTTCGGTAAATTCCATCACTCCACCACGTTCAACTCAATGGGGTCCACCGTGACGCCTTTCTTCTTCATGCCTTCGATGGCCCGCTCGATCTCGGCCGTCTCGCCGCTCAACTCCAGATCCATCCAGCCGGTGGTTTCCCGCACGTCGGCGCGGCGGATGTTGGTCACGACCTTGTATTCATGGCCGATCTGGTAAATGATCGGTTCCTTGATCTTTTGCTCGGGGAACCGGATGTGAAACCGCATGTGTGCCATCAGTTGCCCCCTGCAATGGCCGGGACGATCGAGACTTCGTCGCCATCCTTGAGCGACGTGTCCTTGCCTTTGAGAAACCGGATGTCTTCCTCGTTGACGTAGATGTTCACGAAGCGGCGCAACTCGCCCTTGTCGTCGCAGAGCCTGTCTTTTAACCCCGGATGGGCGGCGTTCAGGTTCTCGATCATCTCCGCGATGCTCCCCGCCGTGGCTTCGACTTCCCCCTGGTTCTTGGTCAGGGGCCGCAGGGGAGTGGGAATTCGAACTTTAATCACGCGTCGCCTCCGCCGTTCTTGCCGATTTTGAACGTCTTCTCGAAGCTGACCAGGCTCGGCTGGATGCGGAACGGCCGGCCGACCGCATCGATCACCGCTTCCTGCGTCTTGAGTCCGTTACCGGTGATATAGGCCACGGTCACGTCGCTTTTCTTGATGATGCCCTGCTTTACCAGCTTCTTCAGCACGCCGATGGTCACGCCGCCGGCGGTCTCGGCAAAGATGCCTTCGGTCTGCGCCAGCAGCTTGATGCCGTCCACCACTTCTTCGTCGGACACCATGTCCATGGCGCCCTTGCTTTCGCCGGTGGCTTTCAAAGCGTAGTACCCGTCGGCCGGGTTGCCGATGGCCAGGGACTTCGCGATGGTCTTCGGCTTGACCGGCTTGAAGAAGTCGCGGCCTTCTTTGAACGCGGTCGAAATCGGAGAGCAGCCTTCGGCCTGCGCGCCGTTGATCTTTGTCTGGACCTTGTCGATGAGCCCCAGCGCCTTCATCTCGTGCAGGCCCTTCCAGATCTTGGTCAGCAACGAGCCCGAGGCCATCGGGATCACCGCCTGGTCCGGCGCGCGCCAGCCGAGCTGTTCGACGGTCTCGAAGGCCAGCGTCTTGGAGCCTTCGGCGTAGTAGGGACGGATGTTAATGTTGACGAAGGCCCAGCCGTGCTCGCCGGCAATCTCGCTGCAGAGGCGGTTCACGTCGTCATAATTGCCTTCCACCTCGACGACGTTCGGTTTGTAGATCAGGTTGCCCAGCACTTTCGCCGCTTCCAGGTCGGACGGGATGAACACGTAGCATTTCATGCCGGCCGCGGCCGCGTGGGCGGCCACGGAGTTGGCCAGGTTGCCGGTCGAGGCGCAGGCGACGGTTTCGAAGCCCAGTTCGCGCGCGCGCGTGAGCGCTACGGACACGACCCGGTCCTTGAACGACAGCGTCGGGTGGTTGACCGTGTCGTTCTTGATGTACAGCTCGTCGAGGCCGAGATAGGCGCTGAGATTCTTCGCGCGCACCATCGGCGTCAAGCCGGCATGCGGCCCGATCACGGACGCGACCGAGGCGCTTTCGACGGGCAGCAGGTCCAGATACCGCCACATGCTCCTCGGGCCGTCCTCGATTTTCTTGCGCGAGAGGCCCTTCATGATCTCGTCGTAGTTGTACTTGACCTCCAGCGGGCCGAAGCACAGCTCGCAGACGTGAATCGCCTTGGTCGGGTATTCCTTCCCGCATTCCCGGCATACCAGCGATTTCATCTTGGCCATATCGTCACCGCTCCAGAAAGTTGAGGTTAAGGTTTAGGTCAAGTTTCCTTCTCAGCCTAAGCCTCAACCTTGACCTGCTTCAATTCACAGGCTTCCTGCTCGTGGTCGATCAGCGTCGTGATCGTCGGATGCTCTCCGCAGACGGGGCAGTGCGGATTGCGTTTCGTCTTGATCTCGCGGAATGTCGCTTTCTTCGCATCGTAATCCAGCAACCGGTCGGTCAGCGGCCGGCCGATGCCCAGCACAATCTTCAGCGCTTCCGTCGCCTGCAGCGTTCCGATCACGCCGGCCAGCGCGCCGATCACGCCGGCTTCCTGGCAGCTTGCAACCAGCCCGGACGGCGGCGGTTGCTTGAACACGCACCGGTAGCAGGCTGATTTCTTCGGGAGGATCGTGGTCACCCGGCCGTCGAAACGGAGAATGCCGCCATGCACCAGCGGTTTGCCGCCCAGCACGCAGGCGTCGTTGATCAGGAACTTGGCCGGAAAATTATCCACGCCATCGATCACGACATCGTATCCCACGATAAGTTTCAGCGCGTTGCCGGCGACGAAGCGCTCTTCGTGCATTACCACCTGGACATCGGGATTGAGGGCCTGAATTTTTTCTTTGGCCGACAGGACCTTGGATCGTCCCACGTCCGGGGTGTAGTGGATGATCTGCCGCTGCAGATTGGAAAGATCCACCGCGTCGCTGTCGATCAAACCGATCGTGCCGACGCCCGCCGCCGCAAGATAGAACGCCGCAGGGGAGCCGAGGCCGCCGGCGCCGACGATGAGAATTTTCGCCTTGGCGATCTTCTTCTGCCCCTTGCCGCCCACTTCGGGCAGCAGGATGTGCCGGCTGTATCTCGTAACCTGTTCGTCTGTGAAGTCCATGTCGTCAAGTCCGAAAGTCGTCAAGTCCGAAAGTCGTCAAGTCCGAAAGTCGTCAAGTCCGAAAGTCTTGAGATAAACGACCTGAAGACTTTACGACTTTTTGACTTTTGGACCATTGGTTTCAAATATTAAAATACTTTTCGATGCTGATGTACCGCTCGCCCGTGTCGCAGAGGATGGTCACGACGTTCTTGCCCGGTCCGAGCTCGCTGGCGACTTTCTGCGAGGCGAAGACGTTGGCGCCGGCGGAGATGCCTACCAGAAGCCCTTCCTTCTTCGCCAGCAGTTTGGCCGTTTGATAGGCCTCGTCGTCCGTCACGGTGATTACACCATCCAGGATCGAGCGGTTCAACACTTTGGGAACGAATCCCGCACCGATGCCCTGAATCTTGTGCGGGCCCGGATCCCCGCCGGAGAGAACCGGCGAGCCGGCCGGCTCGACCGCGATCACCTTGATATTCTTATTGCGCTCCTTGAACACTTCGCCGCAGCCGGTGATCGTGCCGCCTGTACCGACCGCCGCCACGAACGCGTCAATTTTCCCGTCCAGCGCCTCCCAGATTTCCAGCGCCGTGGTTTTCTTGTGCATCGCGGGATTCGCCGGATTCGAAAATTGGTCCGGCATGAAATAGGACGGATTCTGCGCCACGATGCTCTCCGCTTCCTTGATCGAGCCCTTCATGCCTTCCCACGCCGGCGTCAGCACAAGCTGCGCGCCGTAGGAGGACAGCAGGCTGGCCCGCTCCATGCTCATGCTCTCCGGCATGACGAGGATCAGCTTGTAGCCGCGTACAGCTGAAACCAAAGCCAGGCCGATGCCGGTGTTGCCGCTGGTCGGCTCGACGATTGTGCCGCCCGGCTTCAACTTTCCCTGCCGCTCCGCCTCGTTGATCATGTTGAGGCAGATCCGGTCCTTGACGCTCCCGCCCGGGTTGAAAAATTCGACTTTCCCGTAGATGGTGCCCCCGCCCTCTGGGGAGAGCCGGTTCAGGCGGACCAGCGGGGTTCGTCCGATCAGCTCCGTGATGTCCTTATGCGCCGGGACCGCCATTGTCATCCCTCGTGAGAAAGGCGAATCCTGATCAATGAGAAAGAGCGTTCAGGCGGATCAATGGGATCACGCCCGATCAGCGCCGTGATGTCCTTATGCGCTGGAATCGTCACCGGCCACCGCCTGTGAAAATGGCAATTCCAGATTTATAAGAAAAAGAGTTCCGGCGGATCGACAGGATCTCGCCGATCAGCTCGGCAATTCTTTTACGCCTCTGGACCGTCACCGGCCACCGCCCATGTAAAAGAGGAACTCCAGCGCGTCGCCTTCCTTGACCGGGGTGGTGCCCAGATGATCCCGCTCGACCATGGCGTCGTTCAGCTCGACGGCGACCATGTGCGGGTCGATATTTTTGGCTTTCAGCAGGTCCATAACCGTCCCTCCGAGGACCTCTTCCGGCTTCCCGTTGATTTTGACCTGCATCACTCCAACTTGGCTTCAAGATTGAGGAATTTGGACACGATAACAAGCAAACCGCGCCCTTGTCAATCCTTCGACTATCCCCCGCGGGCCTGCTCAGGATTGACGCTGAGCGGCGCCTCTGACCCCGCTCTCCCGAACGGGGCATGGGCGCTGTCGTAGCGTCAAGGCAACGGCGGTTGTCCGTTGAGAGTGTAAAATAGCGGAAAGGATTCGTGAAAATTCGGATGGATCGAGGGAAATGGGAAAGGGCGTGAGGAACGTTGCTTGACATCATGAGCCCTTCTCTTGGAGGATGCCTTGCTTTTGAACCTGCATGATTCATGAGGGTTCGTGACGGAACCGCTGAGACGCCTTGCGAGACGGGCGCGTGGAGCCGCGATGGCGTGGCTTACAGCCACGACATGGGGGTAGCGAAGGGGGTATGCCTCCTTCGTGGGGATCGTACAAGGGGGCTGGCCCCCTTTGTAGGAGCCCGAGGGGCAGGCAACAGGGCCGAGCGGGCGGCGGAAGGGAGGCAGCCTTAAACAGGCTGTTGACCGACCGAGCGGCGAGCCCGCCCGCCTGGCCGCGTCAACCTAGCGGCCAGGCTTGTCATAGCGGCGTATCGGCGGTTGCAGTAGAAGCATTCATGAATTGTGCGGGTTAAGTCATCACCCACGGGAGGGGCGCGCGGCAATGTGGAAACGGAATTTTCTCTTTAAGGCAGCGGACGCGACGCCGCTTGAGCAGTCCGAGAACGAACTCTTTCACGATGCTGAGCCGGCCATGGACAGCGCCGGCATGCAACTCGAGAAATTTATCTCCGTCTGGGTGCAGGGGGAGGGGCAGGACGAGGCGCCGACCATGTTTACCAACGTCTATGTCCGGACGGCGACGCTAGACACGGCCAACAAGACGGGATTTCTCCAGCCGTTGCAGGGGCGCACCCACCAGATCAAGCAGATGCTCACGCCCGGTCAGAAAACCTATCTGAAAAACTGGCTCATGAAGGCTTCTCCTAAAGCGTGGGATGAGGCCGAAGACAATTTTCGGGACCTCTTTGAGCAAGAGTAGTCCACGCTGTATGCCGCGTGTCTTGCAACAGACAGTGGCCGCGCTTGGCGCGGCGATCTGGCTTGCTGTCGCGCCGGCTTTCCCCGCGCACTCGACCGCAGCATCTTCCGTCGAGATTTATTACGCGCCGGAGGATCTGCCGGGAGA
>MHEU01000035.1:27395-29177 GCA_001805245.1 Nitrospirae bacterium RIFCSPLOWO2_02_FULL_62_14
CCGCTACATCTATGTCGCCATCTACAGCATCACCTATCCGCCGATCGTGAAGGCGCTGGTCGCGGCGCACAAGCGGGGCGTGGACGTGCGCGTGATCTCGGATCGGGAAAGGCTGAAGGATCCCAAGCAGCAGGTGGCGCTGGAAACCCTGCGTCTGGCCGGCATTCCCGTCAAAGTGAACCGGCATGAAAACCTGATGCATCTGAAGCAGACGGTGATGGACGATGAGATCAATACCTCCGGCTCGATGAACCAGACCGGCAGCGGCAATCGCTACAACGACGAGCGGCTGGACGTGTTCACCGATCCGGTGACGAGCGCCAAGGCAAGGGATAAGTTCCTGGCAATGTGGAAAGACACCGAACGATACCAGGATTGGAAATAATGGAACGGACGGATGTCGTCATTGTCGGCGCGGGCGGGGGCGGGGCCGTGCTCGGCCTGGCGCTGGCGCAGAAGGGCATCAAGAACATCGTGTTGGAGCAGGCGCCCGGGCCTCCGACCGGCCTGCGGGGCGAGATTCTCCAGCCCAACGGCCAGCAGATTCTGGATCGGCTCGGCGTGCTGAGCAAACTGCCTGTCGATGCAACACGCTCCGTCCGGTACTTTCATTTTTGCAAAGTGGGAGGAGCACGGGAAGGGGCGTGTCCCCGTGGAGAGATGCCTGTCTCGGCAGGCGCGGGGCGGGCGGGTGCAACGTCGCCTGGGGCGGGCGGGTATGAAAAACTCTGCACGGCGGACTACGGCACGCTCCCGCCGCCCTACAACCGCGCGATCGTCACGCTGCCGAATGCCGCACACCATGCGATACTTGAAGCGCTGGAGGCGGCGGCGCCCGGCGCCCTTCGTTACGGCGCATCGTTCAAGGGATTGCGGCGCGAAGGGGAGCGCGTCGTCGGCGTGGATGTCGAATGTGGAGGACAGACGGCGGCCATCTCAGCCCAGTTGGTGGTCGGGGCCGATGGCGCGTATTCGAAGGTCCGCGAAGCGCTAGGCATTCCGACAAATCTGCACCTTTACCGCGAGGGCTACCTGATCGCCATCCTGGATTCCCCGGACGGGTTGGACGAGGGGCGGTACTTTGTGGGCCGCGGCGAGATTCTGGGTCTGTTCCCGGCAGCCGGCCGCAAGGTCTATCTGTTCGACATGATTCCGGCCGGATCAATGGAACAGGTGAAGGCTCAGGGCCTCGAAGCTCGACAGAACAAATGGATCCGCATCGATCCCTCGCTCGAAAAAACGTTTCGTACTCTCACGGATTGGAAGCAGACGGCCTATATGCCCACCGGTCGCGTGAAAACGAGCACGTGGGTGGCCGATGGGGCGGCGTTGATCGGGGATGCTGCCCATGCCATGAATCCCCATGCCTCGCAGGGTCGGATGCAGGCGATGGCGGATGCGATGGCGCTGGCCGATCTGATTCCGAAATGTCTGGAGAAGGGGGATGTCTCGGCTGCGGCGCTGGGTGAATTTGAACGCCGCCGCCGTCCGCAAGTCGAAATGCTCCAGCGTCTGGCCGATGAACAGGTGATCTTCTGGAACACCGGCAACCCGGTGCTGGCCTTCCTCCGGGATCGCGTGTTTCGCACCATCGGTCGGAACCGCCGGCTAAGCTATAGAGTCTTGGAAACCACGGCGGGCTTGCGCGAGACGCCGCCATTCGGATTGCTGGACCGGCTCATGGCCGGGGGGTTCCTGCCCGATCCCAACGCAGACAGGGTGGAGCATGCCTGAAGTGCCGGAAACCGTCCGTGAAACCCTGCGGCCCTACCTGGCGCAGGT
>MHEU01000035.1:29186-35884 GCA_001805245.1 Nitrospirae bacterium RIFCSPLOWO2_02_FULL_62_14
CCGTGATTCTCTACGGCAGTGCGGCGGGCGGGGAGTATATGCCGGGCAGATCGAACATCAATCTGCTTCTCCTGCTGAACCGTCAGGACATGGAATTACTGAAGCAGTATGCAACGCTGCACAAGCGATGTCAGAAGGAGCAGATCGTCGTTCCGCTATTTCTCACGCAGGCGGAATTGAAATCCTCACTCGGACTGTTTCCTCTCGAATATCTGGAAATCCAGGACCGGCATGTCCTGCTGGCCGGGCGCGATCCCTTTCCCGAACTTCGAATCGATCTGAAGAATCTGCGCACCCAGTGCGAGCAGGAGTTGCGCGGCAATCTTCTGCGGCTGCGGCAGCGGTTTGTGGAGGGAGGGGCGAGCACGGAGGCGATCACGATTCTTCTGCCGCTGTCACTCACGGCGCTGCTGCCGTGTTTGCGGGGCCTGCTGCGGGCGAAGGAACGTCCGGTGGAACGATCTGCCGATGGAGTGCTGCAGGCGGTGGTGAAAGAGTTTGGAGTCGACACGGCGGCTTTCCAAGATGTGCTCAATTTGAAGCGCGGCATCATCAGTCCGGGGCCTGCCGAAGCGCCGCGGTTGTTCGAGCGATATACATCAACGTTGCAGTCACTTATCGATAAAACAAACTGCTCATGAAGATGTACGCAAGATGTTATCTAATAAGTCTCCTCGTTTTACTTGTCACCTGTCACTTGTCACCCGCCACGAGCGCATGGGCTTTGCCTCAAGACAAACCACAGCTTCCCAATCCAATGGGCTATGTGAGCGACCATGCCGGCGTGATCGATCCGGCGTGGAAGGAACGCATCCGGTCCGTCTGTCAGGACCTCGAGCGCAAAACCGGCGTGGAACTGGTCGTCGTGACTGTGCCATCCGCGAAGCCCTACGCGACGGCCAAGGATTATGCCGTGGCGCTCTATGAACGCTGGGGCATCGGCACGGCGCAGAAGGAGCACGGGGTGTTGGTGCTGGCGGTGATCGACCCTTCGACAGGCTCAGGGCGGGCGACGGTCACGCTGGGCAAGAGCATGCTGCCGGTCATCACGCCGTCGCTGGTGGAAGAAGTCGGCGGCAAGTACCTGGAGCCCGCATTTCGCCAGGGGCAGTTTGAGGAAGGGCTCTATCGGGCTGTGGTCGCGCTGGCATCAGCCTCGCAAAACGTGCAGGGGGGCGAACCGTCACGGCATAAGCTCAAGGGGTTCGGTATTTTTCTGACGGCGACGATGAGCCTCGGCGCCCTCTGGTTTCTCTGGTTGATCAGCCGGCCGGACCTCCGGCATCCCTATGGCCGCCTGCGCCGGGGAGAATATTGGGGCAGCGGCCAGGGCGGCTTCGGCGGCTCCTTCGGCGGATTCGGAGGCGGAATGAGCGGGGAGGGGCTGAAGTAGCAGCGTTATCCGTCAATCGTCACTCGTCATCCGAGAGAAGAAGCGGCCGGCAAATACTGGTTTGGCATCGGCGATTGTGGTATGATTTCTTCACACCGGAGGAAGCATTATGGCCACAGCAGTCAAGAAAACGATTTCTCTCCCCTCGGCGCTGTCTAGGCAACTGGATGAGATTGCGCGCGAAGAAGGCAAGACCGTCAGCGCCGTGATCCAGGAAGCGCTACGGACTGCCAGGCGGGAACGGCTCAGGCCAGGGTTTCTCTCCGTCCAAGGGTACTGGACGAGAAAGGCGAAAGAAAAAGGAATCCTCACGGAGCGGGATCTTCGCAGGTATTTAGCCAAGCGGTGAGGGTCGTCTTCGACAGCAACATTTACATCTCTGCCTTGGTTATTCCGGGTAGCCAGGCGGATCGTGCGTTTGTCAGAATCTTCGACGGCACCGATACTCTCCTGATTTCCAAGCCCATCCTCGACGAAGTGCTGGCCACATTGGCCAGGAAATTTAGCCGAGATCCTGAAATGTTGAGCCAAACGGCGGTCATTTTGACGGAGATGGCCGAAGTGGTGAAGCCAGAATATGCTGTGAGCATCCTCAAGGACGATCCTGATAACCGAATCCTCGAGTGTGCCGAGGCAGGTCAGGCCGCCTGTATTGTTTCGGGCGATAAAGCGATGCTGAGATTGAAACGCTATAAGAGCATCCACCTGGTCTCACTACGAGAGTATCTGTCTGGAGGCGAGTAGGGCAGCGGCCAGGGCGGCTTCGGCGGCACCTTCGGCGGGTTCGGAGGCGGAATGAGCGGGGAGGGGTTGAAATAACCGTGGAAGTGCTTTTGGCGGTGGATGTGAGAAATGAACTTCGCAGAATTGGATGGATCAGCCTTCAACCCAACGGTTCGGTTTCGGTCGGCCTCAATGACAGAACATTCGTGTCTCCCGATTTCAAGGCCAAGAATTTCGTATGGAACGCATATAACCGGGTAACGATTCAGTACCTAATTTCTTCGGATCCGAAGGCGCTCAAGCCTATCAAGAATCCACATTTGACCTTTCATCCACCCATCAAGTTCCAGTTGAGAGCCAATGGACAACATATGCTTTTTGAGGGCATCGCGGATCTCAACATAATGCTCCAGCAGGATGGCAGAGTTCCGTGGATACGCTTTGTCTCGAAGCCCGTGTCTGAGTTATCGAAAGCTGGGCCGTCCTGGAATCCGGACCGCACTAAGATCTTATCTATCAGGTTGGGAAATGAGGATTGTTCAATTGGTCTTGGCGTCGACTTTGTTAGGAAGGATGTCGACGTCCCCACGGAGGACTTGCTGCTCAGTGAGTTTATCGATTGGCAGGATTACAAGCTATACGTGCACAGCGTTGCCATTCCAGCTCAGATTGCCACGCTCTCTTGGTATCACCAAAAATAGTTGTCCCTTGCTAAGGTTGACGTTATTTTGCAACCGGTGCCTTCTGCGTTGCTCCGATCGCATCCAGTCCAGCCTGGGCATAGGCGTCGTCGAAATGAGTACACGTGATTGAGGGCCTCAAGGCTTCCCTTGCTGGTCTAGGAAAAGCCCCCGGTTGATGTCCCCGATGCTGACCATGCCCACAAGCTTCCCCCTGTCCACGACCGGGATGCGCCGGAAGTGCTTGAGACCCATGTAGGAGGCGGCTTCGAGCACGGGATCGTCAGGAGAGACCGTGAGCGGGTTTTTGGCCATCACTTCCTCGACTTTCTTTGTCAGGACTTCGGCATACCCCTTCTCCATCTCAACAAAATTCCGGCTATGGACATTGTCGTGAATGTAGTCGCCGTAGTTGGGATAGAGCGGCAGGAGCACATCCCGGAGGGTGACCACACCCACCAATGTCTGATCATGCTCCACGATGGGGATTGCCCCACATCGGCGCATGGTCATCTTGAACACGACTGACCGGATTGTATCCGTCCGTTTCGCAGTGACAACGCCGGTTGACATGACATTTTGTACCACCATGGTTGCCTCCTTGGCCGAGCCGATTGCTTCGGCCGGGCCTTCATTTACCCCCTGGCGCCTTCTGCGCTGCTCCGATCGCATCCAGCCCGGCTTGCGCGCAGGCGTCGTCAAATTGAGTGCCGGGCGCTCCGCCGACGCCGATCCCGCCGACCACTTCGTTGCCGAACTGAACCGGTAGGCCGCCGCCCAGGATGAGAATGTTCTCGTTCATCTTGCCCAGTGAGTGCAGGTGCGGAGCCTTCACGACAAGCTCGGCTAACTCGCTGGTGGCCCGGCCCGTGCTCCCGGCTGTGTAAGCCTTTCTCCGGCTGCTATCAATCGTGTGGGGACCGGCTCCATCGCCCCGGAGCTGCGCCCGCAGCACTCCGGCCTTGTCCACGACCGCGGCGGTGACCTTATAGCCGTCCTTGGCACATTTTTCCACGGCAACCGATGCGGCTTTGGTCGCCAGAGCCAGCGGCAGGACCGCTTCGCGTGGGAGTTCTTCCGCGACCGCCATGTTTTGGCAGTTCAGCATTCCGATAAGCGTAAAGAGTCCGATCCACTTAATCGATTCCATCAGCGATTCCCCCCTCGTTTCGGCACCGGCCGTTTCTCGTCCAGGTCCAGCAGGTCGGCCCATGCGGTGATGTCCGTTCTGGCCGGATCTATGGCATCGCGCAGCTTCTTGAAGTGATCCCGTTTTTCGTCCGTGTCTGGTCCCGCGGTCAGGAAGCCCTGGTTCCAGCGCTCGATCTCATCGGAGCTGTGAGGCTTTGCCGCCTTCTTGAACCATTCGGCCACGACGGCGTCATCTTTGCCGCGTGCGGCGTTTGAAAACTGCTCTCCCGTGATGCCGGCGAAGTCCAGCAGCCGCTGGTCCATGGGGCAGGGGTAGATGTACTCGCCCTGCATGCCGGCCAGGGTGGCGCGGCATTTGTCCAGCATCCGCGGCAGGTGGACATAGCCGGCGAGCTTTTCCCTGGGGCTGCGCGGGTAGGCTTTTCTCAGGTCCATGACGTCACAGCATTTTATGATTCGAGAATGTCAGGGACTTTACCGTCACTTCGCCGTTCTCGTAGGAAATGATTCGCCTGGTGGCCGGGAGGTCCGAGGCGTCCACCCGCACGTGCGTGTCCGTGAAGCTCTCGACGTTGGTCAGTTTCCCATCTTTGGGGGAGGAGTAGTAGACCGTGTAGCGGGTGGTAAGGAACTTGTTGTCCTTTGTGACCATGCTGTCTTCGACGTTGATCGTGAAGGCAATGGGCGGCGCGCCAGGGTGGCCCATCTTGCGGTTGATCTGCGTGATGCGGTCGCCCTTGACCCGGTAGAACGAGTGCATGCCGTCGCCGTTGATGATCAGGCGCGGGCCCATCGGGTGATCCAGGTCGTCGCCCAGCGTGAGAACGTATTTGCCGTCCGATTCCTCGAAGCTGCGCGGCCCGCGGTGGACGGCGATCATGCCGATCTGGTTCTCCGCCCATTTCTGAATGTCTCCGTCCGGCAGGCTGACGCTCAGGTCGCGCGGCCCCTTCACGGTGACGCTACCTGTGGCTTCCTTGCCGTTCACGTTGACCGCGAGATCGGCCGTGAAGCCTTTGAAGCCCGCTTGCCAGCGGGCGGTGTTGTCGAAGGCCTTGCGCAGCAGTTCGCGGGCTTTGGGATCGTCCTTGACGTCGGTTTGGGTCGTCGCATGCATGGTGTGCTCCTTTTCTCGATGAAACCGTGGTGATTATAAAGGGGCCGGCCTTGTGCGCACAACTCCGCTATGACCAGTGGCCGGGGATCCTCGTCGCACACTTGGGGCAGGTTCCGTCCGGCTTGATGGTCTTTTCCAAGATCCGGTAACCGACTCGTTTCACGACGGTCGTGCCGCAACCGTGGCAGCGCGTATCTTCGTAGGATCCGACGCGGCCGGGCAGGTTGCCGGCATAGACATACCGCAGGCCGCTTTTCCGGCCGATCTCCGCGGCGCGGATCAGCGCCTGGGCCGTCGTGTTATCCGGCTCGATCATCTTGTAGTCTTTGTGAAAAGCTATGACGTGCCAGGGCATGTCCGGTGAAACAGAGGCCAGGAATTCCGTCATAGCTTTGAGTTCCTGCTCCGTGTCGTTGAAGCCCGGGATGATGAGCGTGACGATTTCGACCCAGAAGCCCAGGTCGTGCAAGCGTTTGATCGTGTCCAACACGCCGGCGAGCTGCCCGCCGAGCTTGCGGTATTCCTCCTGGGAAAAACCCTTCAAATCCACTTTGTAGTAGTCCACCCAGGGCTTGATATAGGCGAGGACTTCCGGCGTGCCGTTGCCGTTGGAAATGTAAGCGGTCCGGAGGCCGTTCGCCTTCGCCAGTTGAAACACTTCCACCGCCCATTCGCTGGTGATCAGCGGCTCGTTGTAGGTGCTGGCGATGACCGGCGCGCCCTGTTCATGGGCTTTCCTGACCAGTTGCGCCGCCGTCATCGGCATGATGGTGCTGCCGGCATCGGGATCCCTGAGCGCCTGGGCTGTCACCCAATTCTGGCAGTAGGGGCAGTGATAATCGCAGCCCAGCATGCCGAAGCTGAGCGCGAGCGAGCCGGGGAGGACGTGGAAGAACGGCTTTTTTTCGATCGGATCGCACTGGAGCGCGCCCACGTAGCCGGCCGGGACCTTGAGCGCGCCGCCTTCGTTGAATCGAACCTTGCAGATGCCGACGCGTCCGTCGCGGATGACGCATCGGTGCCCGCAGGCGACGCAGAGGACTTCCTTGTTCGGATGTTTTTCACACAGCTCTGGTGCTGCGTCGCGCGTAAATTCAGCCAGGGTTTTTGCCAGGGGAGATTCTTGAAGCGTGGGCTTTGTCATGGGCTATCCTGAGTGATTATACGGGCCAAGGCACCCTTGGTAAATGGCTGATTGAGGTATTATGCGTCAATGTTTTGACCAATTAAAACATAAATATATCAATGAGTTATGATAGCTTTGGATTGTAGACCATAAAAGTTAAGAAAATCTGCTCTCCAAAGCGCAAAGTCCTTTGTGAAACGGCAACCACAGTATATAATGACAAAGCTTTTTACTGAGGACTACCTACATCTACTGAGGGCAGAAGAAGAAAGGTTTTGATCGATGGAACGACGAGCGGCATCCCATACTGAAGAAGAAGAGCTGAATCAGCGCCGGCGGTTGCTGAATTCCGCCCGCAAAGGCGACCCGAAAGCGATCAACAAGCTGTTCGAATTGTACCAGGTCCGCGTGTACAGCGGAGAGACGTTGGGACGTTCCGGCCGGCCTTCGGCTTCGGCCTTCCATCGTCCGCCTCTCCGCGTGGTGCGGAAACGGACAGTCCGCAAG
>MHEU01000035.1:35896-37891 GCA_001805245.1 Nitrospirae bacterium RIFCSPLOWO2_02_FULL_62_14
CCGGTCAGTCCGCCGCGTCGCTCACCGCTAAGCTTCCTTCCCAGCGAACACCTACATCGGCCGGTCGGGAATGCGGGCTGCCTATTGAACGGCAACCCGCAGCCCGCCGCTTGCCAGATGCTTGGCAATCCGTTCCGCTGTCGCCTGGTCGCCTTCGAAGACTATGGCGCTGCCATGGTGATCGATTTTCCACGCTAATTCAAAGGCTTTGCCGGGAGTCATGCCCGGGATGGCCTCGCAGAATAGCTGGATGACCTGTTGGTAGGTGTGGCAGCTGCAGTTATACACCACCACGCGGGCTTCCAGTCCCTCACCTGTGCCGGTGCCCTGCTCTTCGATCGTTTCCGGGGTAGCGTATATGGAAGGAGTTTCAGCCACGGTTGTGTATTCTACTGCCGACGCCATCAACTGCCAAGCGGTAGCTGGCAGGATGGTGAAAAAGTCCGCCAGCTTTGTTCTCGCATCGCTCGGAACCTCAACGTTAAAATTGCTTCAGAATCACTAGAGGGTTTTATCCGTTCGCCAAGAACAAACTGAGGGGCGAACGGCTCAAACGAAGTTTGGTATGATGCCATTCTCTCCTCGCTCCTGCGGCCGCCCGGGAAGAGCACGCGTCCCCGTGGAGAAGCGCCTGTCTCGACAGGCGCGGGGTGGGTGGGTGCGACAACGTGAGGGGTGGGCGGGTGAAAAGGAGGCCTTTTTGACCATCCTGCGGGAATCTAGTATCCCTCTCGAATAACGAGACGGTTCTCAAGAGACAGGCCATCGCGCGAGCAGGTCCGTTCCAATAAGTGAAAATGAACCTCCGAGTCCGTGACGGCCTCGAGCTTGTGCTGCCGGCAAAGCCGGATGGTGTAAACGAGTGCAGCTGAGGTTTTGACCAGCGCCAGGGCATACTCCAAATCGTAATCTTCATCGGGGAGCAGCCGCCGGCCGCTCAGTGCCTGCACATGTTCGACAGAACAGGCCTGCGCCATGCGCTGCTCTTCCAGCAGGCGAAGCAGGGCTGCGGGACCAGGCACGGTCGAGCCCCCGACGGCAAAACTGTGCGAGAGGTCGAAGAGGCCCCGTTGGAAGCGGCGGTCATTCTTCAGGCCGTGGTGGAAGATGCCCCGCCACGTTGCGTCCGCCAGGTCAGCATTGACGGCCGAGACAGTGTCCGCGTCCAGCGGGCCGCTGACGGAATAGCCCTGAACAATCTGTCCCGATTCAACCAGCGCGGGGTGATACTGCCCCATGCGGTCTTGATAGGCCGTGGTGCCGCTCATGGGCGTAAGCTGCAGGGCCATGTAGTCGCGAAAATGAACGGCCCGATAGTGTTCGAGCAGGCGCATCAGCGTCTGTTCGTGGCACAGATGGAAAGGATAGTAGAGCGCGTGGCGAGTGGAGGCTGGCGTCGGCAAGACCATATGTCTATACTAGCCCGCATTATCTATGAATGCTTCTACTGCAACTGCATATACGCCGCTGCGACGAGCCTGGCCGTGGCTTGTTCGCGGCCAGGCGGGCGGGCTCGCCCCGCGCGGCCTCAACGTACTATTCCAAGTACGTCTCGGCCTCGTGGGGCTCCACGCGCCCGTCTCGCGTAGCGTCTCTGCAGTTTCGTTAAGAACCCTCATGAATAATGCGGGCTAGCTCCATTATGCGGGAAATGCTCAACTCGTTCCTCGGCATGAATCTGCTCTTCGTGTTCATTCCCATTGCGCTGGTCCTGGAGTTTCTTCACGCCGATCCGACCGCCATCTTCCTGACATCCGCCCTGGCCATTATCCCACTAGCCGGGCTCATGGGCAAAGCGACCGAGCATCTGACCAGTCACGTCGGAGCCGGCATCGGAGGCCTGCTCAATGCGTCGCTGGGCAATGCGGCGGAGCTGATCATCGCGCTGATCGCGTTGCGCGAAGGACTGCACGATGTCGTGAAAGCCTCCATCACCGGCTCGATCCTGGGGAATATTCTCCTGGTGCTCGGCGCGGCGATGGCGGCGGGCGGATT
>MHEU01000035.1:37919-47163 GCA_001805245.1 Nitrospirae bacterium RIFCSPLOWO2_02_FULL_62_14
TCCCGGCGCTGTTTCATTTCACCGCATCCGGACGGGGCGCCTCGGTGGAGCGCGAGCTGAGCCTTGAAATCGCCGTCATCCTGTTCATCATCTACATCCTCAATCTGGTCTTCTCGCTCAAAACGCACCACCATTTGTTTTCCGGGGACGCCAAGGTCATGCACGAAGCAGGTGAAAAAACCTGGAGCCGCCGCCGTTCCATCTGGGTTCTGGCGGGGGTGACGATCGCGGTGGCGGTCATGAGCGAAGTGCTCGTCGGCGCCATCGAGCCGGCGGCCAAACAGTTGGGGCTCACGCAGGTCTTTGTCGGCGTGATTCTGGTCGCGCTGGTCGGCAACGCCGCCGAGCATTCGACGGCGGTGCTGGTGGCGATGAAGAACAAGATGGATCTGGCGCTGGGGATCGCCGTCGGGTCAAGTCTCCAGATTGCGCTCTTTGTGGCGCCGGTGCTGGTGTTTGCCAGCTACCTGTTCGGCGAGCCGCTGGACCTGATTTTTACGCCGTTCGAGGTCGCTTCGGTGACCATTGCCGTGCTGGCGGTGGGCTATGTGTCGTCGGACGGAGAGTCGAATTGGATGGAAGGGGTGATGCTGCTGGGCGTGTACCTGATTCTGGCGATCGCGTTTTATTTTCTTCCGGCGTAAAAATAGTCTGAATGTCTGAAAGTCTGTAAAGTCATAACGTCAAAACGACCTGACGACTTTATGACATTAGGACTTTAAGACGGTCTTACCACTTATCCATGTCGATGACTTCGGTTGCATCCCACAGATTCTTCCACTCCGCATCGGCCAAAGCCTTTTCCTTGTCCGCCGGTGTTTCCTTGCCAAGTTCTTTCGGGCCCGGCTGAGCCTCATCGGACAGGGCCGGGGCGGGGGCAGGCTGTTCCGCGGCAGGTTTCCTGAGCCGCTTTTTAGGGTCCATGTTGACCGGCATGGGCGATTCCTCTTGCGAGCCGACTGTCTATTTCCTACCCCGCCCCGGAGGGATTGTCAAGAACAGCCCTGTCCAAACCATCGTGGTTGACCCTTCGGCAAGCTCAGGGTCAATCCTGAGCAAGCCCGGCCTGGGAGGACGGGGAAGTCGAAGGATTGACTCCCGCCGGGTCGGTTGCTAGAGTGCCCGCGTTCAAACCGTGTGACGGAGCGTTCGAATATGGAACTCAGCGCAAAAACTCTCTGGCCGCTCTTCCCGTTGCTCCTGCTGGTCGTGGTAGTCTGCCTGACGTGGGCGATGGTCCGCGTGGTGCGCCGCGCCAGCGGCTCCACGGCAATCTGGCTGCAGGCGGGAGCGCTCGGCTGTTATGTGCTGGCGGCCGTGGCTGCCGTCGCCAGCGAGCGGGGAGCCGTTTCGGCCCATCTCCACCGGCCCTTTTCTCTGCTCGCGCAACTGGCTATCGCGCTGGCGCTCTTTCATCTCTGGGGCAAGGACCGTTCACTCACCGTGCTCAACAGCGTCGCCTGGGCCGCCATCCTGGCCGACACGGCGCTCCACTATATCCTGCACCGCTAACGGATGTTGAAAAAGGGCCGCCAGCTGCGTTCTCGCGTCGCTTAAAGCCTGCGACGTACCAACAAAAAGTACGTCTCGGCTTTTCACTCGCTGCGGTCTTGCTGAACGGCCTTTTTGAACATCCTCACAGTAACTGAGTTAGATTAACTCCGCTGCGACGGAGTCCGCGTAGCGCCGGCCTTCATCGGTCAGCCTGATTCGCCCCTCTCGTTCTTCCAGCAATCCCCTGCGTGCCATACGCTCCAGCGTCTGATTCCATGCTCCGTCCGGCGGTTCATGGCGTAACAGGGTGCGGTCCACGCCATCGATCAGGCGCAGCCCGAATACGATCCGTTCGCGTTGACGCTGGTCTTCGCTGAGGAGTTCCGATTCGGCAACGGGGAGGCGGCCTTCCTCCAGAGTCCGGCAATAGTCATCCACGCTCACAGCGTTTCCGAAACGGCGGCCGTCAAGATACGACTGCGCGCTGGGGCCGAGTCCCAGATAATCTTGCCCCTGCCAGTAGAGCAGGTTGTGGCGGCAGGCGTATCCGGGGCGGGCGTAGTTGGAAATCTCATAGCGGGTGAAGCCGGCGGCGGCCAGGCGTCTGGACGCCGCGTCTTCCATCTCGTTCTGCAGGACTGTGTCCGGTTCGACCGCATCGCCCCGGCGCACGTCGATGTGCAGCCTCGTTTTTTCCTCGACGGTCAGCGCGTAGCAGGACAGGTGCGCCGGATCCAGCGAGAGGACGGCCTCGAGCGTGGCCAGCCAGCCGTCCAGCGTCTGTCCGGGCACGCCGTAGATGAGATCGAGATTGATGTTGGCAAACCCCGCCGCGCGCGCCATGCCCACGGCAGCCTGCGTGCGGTTTCCGGAGGTGCGGCGGCCGATTTGAAGCAGTTCGCTGTCGTCCATGGATTGCGCGCCGAAGCTGATCCGCGTGACGCCGGCATCCGCCAGTTGCCGCAGGCTGTCTTCGGTCACTGTGTCCGGGTGCGCCTCCACGGAAATCTCGGCGGAACCGGTCAGGCCGAACGAGTCGCGGACGTTTTGAAGGATGCCCTCGAGTTGCGCTGCGCTCAGCGCGGTCGGCGTGCCGCCGCCGAAATAGACGGTGTCCAGCCGGCGGCCTGCGAGGCTCTGTTGTCCGGCGTGGAGCCGCATCTCGCCGGAGAGCGCATGCAGGTACCGTTGCGCGCGGTCCTCCCGGTGGATCTGGAGGGTGAAGGCGCAGAAATGGCAACGGGTGCGGCAGAAGGGGACGTGGAGATAGAGGCCGAGGCTCATGCGCGGTTCATGCCAGCGAGCGGTTTGAATAGTCCTTGGCCATGGCGATCTCGATCTCATCGAGCGGCGAGAGGCCCCGGTTGCGCACACGGACGGTCCAGGCCGAGTGCCGCCTGAGAAAGTCGAAAATCATCTTCGTCATTTCCGGCTTGATCCGCTGTTCCCAGTCCTGCACCCAGACGTGGTTGTCCTCGTCTCCGTCGTAATCGTCCGGGAACGACGCCTCCAGGCTGAAGCGGAGGGTGAAGGTCTTTTCTTCGTGAAACATGTGTGTCTCCTTGCCGGCCGGCCGTTGCGATCCGGCTACGCGGCTGTCTATAATGGGTTTCGAACACAGGAGAACATCATGCCCATTTTCGAATATCTCTGCCAGGAATGCAACCACCGGTTCGAGGCTTTGGTGCAGGGCTTGGACAAGCCGGCTTGCCCCTCGTGCAAGGCGACGAAGCTGCAGAAGCAATTCTCGTCCTTCGGGGTTGGAGCCAATGCCGACTGGGCCAGTTCGGGTGACTCGGGCGCATGCGGGTCGTGCGGGGATCCCCGCGGACCAGGCTCCTGCTCCACGAACTAGCAAAGGACGTCGTTCGTGAAGCGTGAAGCGTTGTTCGCAAGCGGGACCGGGCGATTTCTCCTGGTTGCGCTTCACGATTCACGAGATACGCTTCACGGATTTTCATGAGCGACGAGCAAGCCGTCCGCCAGGCCATCCATACCATTTCCCAATCCGATCCTCTCATTAAATTACTCCAGGAAGTAAAGCTCGGGCGGATGAAGCCGACCGATGCCGGTTTGCGGGCGATCACGGAGTCATGGCTGAGCACCTATATGAAAGTCCTCGAAACCTCCGGCCTCGACCGGGCTGCGCTTGCGAGGCTCAACCCTTCGCCCCGTCTTGACCTGTTGCTCGAGGCGGGAGTCCTGCCGGCTGACCATGGGGGTGCCGCCTCGCTCCGCGCCGCCTATCAGCACGCGTTCGCGATGATCCCATGAGTGCGTGGTCTCCGGCCGTCGTCGGCCTCTCCGGTCTGCTGTTTATCGCTCCTGCTACCGCCGGCGGCGAAGAAGCGGCCGGCACGAGGCCGCTGCTCAGAGCCGATCGGGGAACATTGCCGGCCATTCTTCCATCCGACACGCATCTTCTGCTGGAGGCCGATGCGATTGAGCGGTTTCTCGATGGACTGGACGGCGACCCGCCGGACTGGGCGACGGTCTACGGCCGCGGGCACCATGATCCCGGCCACGACGACCGCCTGTTCAATCTCAACCGTGAACGCGATGTGAAGCGGGAGGGCAGGCCGGTGCTCCAGTGGCGCGTGGCGTTCGTCTGGTACGGGGAGTTGTCGGCGTTCGATCCGAAAGCCGGCGGCTTCCGCGTGACGATCGGGCCGAAGTTCACTCAGACCCGCTGGGGCATTGTGCGCTTCAAGGCTGACAATCTGCCCGGCAACCTGATGGCGATTCCGAACCCAAGCCTGAGGGAGTCGCTCAGAAGAAAATTCGAGAAGGGGGAGCGGATCGAGATCGACATGGTCATGACCGGCCGGCTCATCCCGGACGAGTCCCTCGTCTATGATTTTTCCCACGAGGAGGAAGGCCAAGGCCTGATCATGCCGGTGATACGGGTGGAGAGAGTGTATTATCTCTTGGCGCGGTAAAGTGTAGAAGGCAGAACGCAGGCATAGACAAACATGGGCTGGTGGTCAGGAATTCGACAGTACTTTGAGCGGCGTGCGATTGAGGCGGAAGCGCGCCGCATGAAGGATCCGATTTATGCGCTCCTTCGCCGTGAAGTGACGAATGTCGGCAAGGAGTTCGAGCGGTTGCCCTACGAGCGCCTGCTTGTGGCGGCGGAGGTGCTTTCTTTTTCCCGGGTTATCGAAGGCGTGGAGATCTCGTTTTCCGCCGAAGCGTTTGACGTCAAGCCAAATGGTGACGCTGGTTTCTGTGTCGACGCTAGTGCCGACCCCAACCGCACGGGAAAGCAACCATCATACCAGTTCTACAAGCGTAAAGACGGAACCGTGTACTATTGATGGCGCAGGCCGGCGGAGCGGGATGGGGCGGCTATTTCAGAGGCGCATCCTTCGCGCAGCGGAAGCCGGTGCCGCTCTGCTGTTCCGCGGGGAGTCCATAGTCACGGTCGGCGGTGCGGAGACTCGTCGCCGGTTTGAGCCAAGAGCCGCCCCGCACGACCTTGAGCAGCTTGCCGTCCGGTCCCTGGGGATTTTCACGGGGCGCGCGGGGATAGTAGTACGGCTCGTACCAATCCTGCACCCATTCCGATGCGTTGCCGGCCATGTCGAACAGCCCGTAGGGGCTGATGCCTTCTGGCAGGCTGCCGACCGGCAGCGTCAGCACCTCGCCCTTCAGTCCCCGTTCCTTCGATATGCGCGCTCCGTCACCGTCCACCCAGAAAGCCTTCCATTCAGCGGTGTCGTTGAATTCGATGGTGCGTCCGGCCCAGTAGCTGGCGCTGTTCGCTTTCTTGACGCTCCACTCGTTGCCCCAGGGATAGAGCCGGGCATCCGTGCCGCGCGCGGCTTTTTCCCACTCCGCCTCGGTCGGCAGACGCTTGCCCGCCCAGGCGCAGTAGGCCGCGGCGTCATGCCAGCCGACGTTGACTACAGGATGGGTTTCACTGCCCGGGAACGGCCGGCCGTCGATCCAGAGGGTGACCGAGGGATTGGGGTTTGTAGGCACCGCATGGCCCGTGGCTTTCACGAATTGCTCGTATTGTGCGTGGGTCACCTCGTAACGGTCTATCAGGAAAGCGCGGAGAAAGACCGGACGTTGCGGCCGCTCGTCCGTGAATCCGTCGTTCGATGGACTGCCCATCAGGAATTCTCCGGCAGGGATCGCGGCCATGTCGGCCGGTCCCCACGGCTTGGGAACCGGCGCATGGCATGCCGCCAGACTGAGCAGCAATGCCACGGCAACGATGGAAGCGCGGTTCGTCACGAACGGGGCTTGCTCAGACCGCAGGAACGTGCGACGCCGTCACGATACCGGAGCCAGAGCGAGAGAGATTTTTTCAGGCAGGCAAGGACGGCTTTCTGCCGGACCGTCGTGACGGCATAGCCGAGAACCATGTCATAGGCGTCGTGCCGGTGCCCGGCTTCGACGGCCTGGTGGGCCCGGATCAAGTCCATGCTCGATGGCGCCAGCCCGTGGTGGCGGACCAGCGGATGCGCGGCAATCGCGGCCTCGATCTCGTCCTTCGTTTTCGGTTTCGACGGAGTGAGCATCTCCTGCCGGTCCTTGATGCTGCCTTCCACGAAGATCGTCAGGACTGCCGCGCCCAACACCCAATCGCGTTTGTTCGATACGGCATCGAGCCACGCGCGATACGTACGGCTTGAGGGAAGCAGAGCGATCCGCTCAAAGTCTTTCGCGTTGAAGCCCAGTCCCTCCATCATGGCCAGGAACAATTCGGGGTGTGACTTGCCCAGGGAAAGCCCGCCCGTATCCTCTTCGTAAATATTGCCGGCGAGCATGCGGCGGACCGGGACCGGAGGATTCCGGCCGTGGATGCGGGCCAGGAACACGGGAAAGTCCCGCACATACACGGCGTATTCCTGCTGGAAATGAATTTTGAGCTGGCTGTTCGTGAGCGTGCCGTCGGCGAACCGGGGCCAGGCCCAATGGTGCTTGCGATCCATCAGGCTCAGAATCTGTTCGCGGAACGCTGCTGTGGAGAGCGGTGTCATGCCCGTTCTTGCTTTCCTTTCCACGCCGTCGTTACAATCCGCGCACGATGAAACCCATTACGATTCAGAATCCCGATGAAATTCTCGGCCTGCTGGCCGACGTCGCGCTAAGGGGGAAGGGCTTCACAACCGAGAGCCTGCTCGACCGTGTCCTCGAAGAGGGCTTCACCGAGCCCATCTATTTCAACGCCAGCGGCGAAGATCCCGATGCCTTCTACAAAGGCCAGCCGAACGCCTGGGCGATCTACCAGGTCCGCGAGTGGAAACGCGTGCTGACGGTCTCCGGAGGCTCCGGCAAGGAGCGCCGGGTCCAGATTACCGAAACACCCTAGCCCGCATTACTCGTAAACGGTTCTGCTGCAATCGCGGATTCGCTGCTGCGACAAGCCTGCGGCGGGCGTGCTCACCGCTCAGTCCTTCGACGTACTGTTTGGGGACTGGCTCCGTCGTCCTCGACGGTGCCTGTCCCGATTCGGACGGGGACAGACACCACGCGCAGACGCGGGGAAGGGTGTCAGTCCCCAGGCTGTGCTTGCCCGTCTCGCCACGCGACTCCACGATTTCGCGACGAACCGTCATGAATAATGCAGGCTACTCCGCCGCAGTCTAGAGAGCCTCCCTGAAAATTGCAACGAACGTTGCGCTCTTCCGGCCCGCCTCCTACAATAATACCGTCGTTCTTCCGTTCCCGTTGGAGGCACGCATGCCGAAGTGGGCAATTCTGGCGGCCGTGGGCGCGGTGATGGTGGTCGCCGCCATTGCGTTGCTCAAATCCTGGCCGGTCATCAATGTCGTCGCAACGGGACGCACGCCGGAATATCCCGACATTCAGCCCCGGCAATATTCCGCGGGCAGGGACCGGGTGTCCGATGCGGTGCTTCGCGCGGTCAGCCGGATGCCGCGGTGGACGCTGATTTCGTCCCCGTCCGGGCAGGGGGACTTCCGCGTGGAAGCGAAAACGATGCTGCTTCGGTTCGTGGACGACGTCACGATTCGCATTGTCGAGCAGGGCGGCGCCACGACCGTGAACGTCCGGTCGGCTTCGCGGGTGGGGAGGGGCGATTTCGGCCAGAACGCCCGCAACATCCGTGCGTTTTTACTGGAACTCGACCGCCAGATGGAGACCGGAGCCGGATCGTGAAGCAGAACGGCTTACAGGCTCGGAGGCTTGGCGGTCGAAGCCGGCGGAGTGTCTTGCAACTTCGGTCGCTCGCGGGTCCCGTGATACCATCCGCCTACCAGCGTATCTTCCTCGAAGTAGAGGTAGCGGTGCTTGATTTGCGACGAGCTGATCCAGTCTTCGAAAATCCATTCTTCGCGCCGGACGCCGTCCTTCGTGTAGGTTACATTGATGGTGTAGGGGGATCCCCATGCCGCGATCACATTTTGGCGGGTCATGCCGACCATGACTTCCCCCCTGGCGATGTGCTTTTCGAACGTGGGGTCAAGGAGACGCGGCAGAAATCGGAAGGCCAGCATGCCGAGCAGGAACAGGGCGAAGAATGTGTAGATGGCGATCCGCACGGGGCGCCGGCAGAGGAAGGGCGTCTCGGAGGATGTCGTGTCCGCCTGAGTCTGCCCGGTGTGTTCGGTCGAAGCCATCGTCATGTTGATTGCCCTGGAGTCAGTGTAGATGGTCGTCGAGGTTGAAAGCAATCCCAACTGTGAGAGCAGCCTCTATGCCCGATTCAGGGAATCGGGTCCGGCGCGGCGCGTGGACAAAATCCGGACGTTCGAGCGCCGGTCTGAAGGGGAATGGTGCTGGGTGACGGGATGGAGCGATGATCCGGACAATCCCCGTTGTGCCGCCTATGCGCAGCTGGTCGAGGATTCCGGAGCCGGGCTGACCTACGTGGTGTTCGGGGGGCTGTGGGGCATCCGACTGAAACCAATGACGCTGGAGGAGGACTGGAATCTTGAGGACCGGCGCCAGTGGGGCGAGCCGTATCTGGCGTTGGCGGACCAGCGTGACATTCACTATGCGGAGGAGGTGGGCGGATGAACGAGCATGCACGAAGAAACCTGTTCTGGCTCTGGTTGGCCGTCCTCATGGCATGTGCGGGGAGTCCGTTCGATGCCGGGGCGTCCACGATCTATACCTACACGGACGAGAAGGGCAACATGACGGCCACGGACTCGCTGGCCGGCGTGCCGGAGAAACACCGGTCCCGCGCCAAGGCGCGCGAGGTGGAGGATAGCGATCCGGTCGCGCCGGCGCCGGCTCCTCCATCGGCCGTCCGGGATTTTGTCTTCAAGCTGGTCGGGCAGTACCCGAAAGCCATCCTGGTTCCGGGAACGAATGCGTTTCAGTCCCTCGTGCTGTTAGTCGGGAGCGTGGCGGCGGTCCTGATGCTGGCCGGAATGAACCTGAGCGGCAATCCGGCCGTGAGAGTGCTCATGCGGTTCATGCTGGGTTTTCTGGTGGTGACCGCGACCTATCTGATGTATTTCTCGGACATGGGTGAACAGGCGGCGAAAGCGTCAGGCCAGCCGGGATCGTCAGGAAATTTCATGCAGAAGGCGCGGGACAGCGCCAGGTCGCAGGAGTCCATCCATCAGCAGCGGGCGAAGGAGATCGAAGCGCTGGAGCAACCGATGCCGGAGACGAAGTGACGGGCAAGCCCGCATTATTCACGGGGGTTCGTGACGAAACCGCATAGACGCGTTGTGAGACGGGCAAGCACAGCCTGGGGACTGACACCCTTCCCCGCGTCTGCGCGTGGTGTCTGTCCCCGTCCGAATCGGGACAGGCACCGTCG
>MHEU01000035.1:47180-47895 GCA_001805245.1 Nitrospirae bacterium RIFCSPLOWO2_02_FULL_62_14
ACGCCCGTTGGAACAGCGTATCTGCGGTTGCAGTAGAAGCCTTCGTGAATAATGCGGGCTAGTCCGCGTACTTGGGGACCGGAACTTTCCTGGCGGGCTTCGGCGGAGGAACTCGCATGGCGAATTCCTTCGAGAAGGGGTTCAGGATCGGCTCATGCGTCAACCGCTGCCGCTCCCTGACCGTCTTCAAGCTGTGGATGCCGATTTCCATGCGATCGATCGGCGCCTGCGGGGTCAGGAATTCCGGCAGCCCCTGCAGCGCGAACATCTGGAAGGTCAGGAACCAGTCGAGCCGCTCGCTTCCCGGCTCCCGCACGATGGCCCGTGCCGCCGGTGAGGGCGTGCCCGAAAAGAGCAGCACCATGATGTTCGAGCGGAACGCCGGGGCATTCGGTTCCACCGGCGGCTTGAACTCCGGCACGAGCGACGGGATTTTTCCGATCGGCACCGGCGGGTTGAATTCGATATCCACCAGGTTGACCCACATCATCGGCGATTCGGTGATGTCCTCCGGATCCGTCACGTATGCGAACGAGTAACGCACGTCCACCCCGTCCCGCTTGTAGGTGTAGACATCCTCTCCGTTTTGCGGGCCGAGCCGTTTCTTGTACGACTTCTCCCAGTCGGCGAAGGGATAGTACCGGTAGAACCGCAGCGCGGACTTCTTGTCGCGGACCGACTGCGGCGGGCCGAGTTTCGTCCGCAATTCGGCCTG
>MHEU01000035.1:47939-49244 GCA_001805245.1 Nitrospirae bacterium RIFCSPLOWO2_02_FULL_62_14
AGGCCCAGGTAGCCGTCCTCAAAAAACGGCGAGGCGAACACATCCGCCGGGAATGCGGACAGGAGTGCGACGGCGGCCAGCGGCAGATGTAATCGGAGAAAATGACGGATCAAATGCACCTCGATGAGCAGACCCATCCTAAGAGATCGCTCAAAATCTTGTCAATGACCGCAACTTGCACGGCTTTCGGGCATCCCGTATGATGACCGAACCGATTTGCAGAGAAACCCAAACGGATCAGAGACTTACGATGCAGAAAACCGACACTACGAACAGCGCGGGGCAGCTCGAGGCCCTGCTGCGCCGGCGCATCGTCATCCTGGACGGGGCGATGGGGACGATGATCCAGCAGCGCAAGCTGGACGAGGCATCGTTCCGCGGCGTGCGGTTCAAGGATTGGAAACGGGACGTCAAGGGCCACAACGATCTCCTGAACCTGACGCAGCCCGATATCATTGTCGATATCCATCGGCAGTACCTGGAAGCGGGCGCGGATATCATCGAGACGAACACATTCAACTCGCAGGCGATTTCGCTGGCCGACTACCACATGGAGTCGCTGGGCTACGAGTTGTCGAAGGCCGGCGCCGAATGCGCCAGGCGGGCGATGGAGCAGGTCTGCGCCAGACAGAAGGACCGGCAGTGTTTCGTCGCCGGCGCGATCGGCCCGACGACGAAGACGTCTTCGATCTCGACGGACATCAATAGCCCCGCCTCGCGCGGCGCAAGCTACGATGAGCTGGTTGCGGCCTATCGCGACCAGGCGCGAGGGCTGCTCGACGGGGGCGCCGATGTGCTGCTGGTCGAAACCATCTTCGACACGCTGAACGCCAAGGCGGCGTTTTTCGCCATTCAGCAGGTGTTCGATGAAACGAAGCGGCACGTGCCGCTGATGGCCTCGGTGACGTTCATCCAGGCCGGGAGCAATCGGGGCGTGACGGGGCAGACCGTCGAGGCCTTCTGGAATTCAATCTCTCACGTGCCGCTCCTGAGCGTCGGGATCAACTGCGCGCTGGGGCCGAGGGAAATGAGGCCGCTCATCGAGGAGTTGTCCCAGATCGCGCCGGTCTATGTCAGCAGCCATCCCAACGCCGGGCTGCCCAATCCGCTCCTGCCGACGGGATTTCCGGAAACGCCGGACAGCCTCGCGCCGCAGTTGCGGGAGTGGGCGCAACGCGGGTGGCTCAACATCGTCGGCGGCTGCTGCGGAACGACGCCCGCGCACATCAAGCTGATCGCCGAGTCGGTTCGCGGAATCGCCCCGCGGGCTATTCCAACGATCGAACCTCTGACGCGGTTGAGCGG
>MHEU01000035.1:49257-72501 GCA_001805245.1 Nitrospirae bacterium RIFCSPLOWO2_02_FULL_62_14
GTTGAGCGGGCTCGAGGCGGTGACGATCAGGCCCGATTCCAATTTCGTGAACATCGGGGAGCGGACCAACGTGACCGGCTCGCCCGCCTTCGCGAAGCTGATCCTGGCCGGGGACTACGACCAGGCCCTGTCCGTCGCCCGGCAACAAGTATTGGGCGGCGCGCAGATCATCGACATCAACATGGATGAGGGCATGCTGGATTCCAGGGCCGCCATGGAGAAATTTCTCCGGCTGGTGGCCTCGGAGCCGGACATCGCCCGCGTGCCGATCATGGTCGACAGCTCCAAGTGGGAGGTGCTGGAGACGGGCCTGAAGAACATCCAGGGGAAGGGGATCGTTAACAGCATCAGCTTGAAGGAGGGCGAAGCCAGGTTCATCGAGCAGGCGACGCTCGTCCGTCGTTATGGCGCGGCCGTGGTCGTGATGGCCTTCGACGAGCGCGGGCAGGCGGACACGGTCGAGCGCAAGGCCGAGATCTGCGCGCGCTCGTACAAGCTCCTGACGGAGCGGGTGGGGTTTCCGCCGGCGGACATCATCTTCGATCCCAACATTCTGACGGTGGCGACCGGGATCGAGGAGCACAACAACTACGCCGTGAACTTCATCGAGGCCACGCGCTGGATCAAGGCCAACCTGCCGCACTGCAAAGTCAGCGGCGGGGTCAGCAACATTTCGTTCTCGTTCCGCGGGAACAACGTGGTGCGGGAGACGATGCACGCCGCTTTCCTGTATCACGCGATCAAGGCCGGGCTGGATATGGGCATCGTAAATGCCGGCCAACTCGCGGTGTACGAGGATGTTCCTAAAGACCTGCTTGAGCTTGTGGAGGACGTGCTGCTGAACCGCCGGCCCGATGCCACGGAGCGGCTGGTGACCTTTGCCGAGACGGTCAAGCAGCAGGGCAAGGCCGCCGTCAAGGACGATGCCTGGCGCAGGGGCACGGTCGAGGAAAGGCTGGCGCATGCCCTGGTGCATGGGATCACGGACCATATCGAGGCCGATACGGAAGAGGCGCGCAAGAAGTATCCGAAGCCCCTGCACGTGATCGAAGGTCCGCTGATGGCGGGGATGAACGTGGTCGGCGATCTCTTCGGGGCCGGCAAGATGTTCCTGCCGCAGGTGGTGAAGAGCGCCCGCGTCATGAAAAAGGCGGTGGCCCACCTTCTGCCGTTCATGGAGGAGGAGAAAAAGGCCTCGGGGGGCAGCAAGCCCCAGGGCACCATTGTGCTTGCGACCGTGAAGGGCGACGTGCACGACATCGGCAAGAACATCGTCGGCGTCGTGCTCGGCTGCAACAACTACGAGGTGATCGACCTCGGCGTGATGGTGCCGTGCGAGCAGATCCTCAAGGCGGCCAGGGAAAACGGCGCGACGCTGATCGGCCTGAGCGGGCTCATCACGCCGTCGCTCGACGAGATGGTGCACGTCGCGAAGGAGATGACGCGCGAGGGATGGCAGGTGCCTCTGCTCATCGGCGGCGCCACGACCAGCAAGGCGCATACGGCGGTGAAGATCGCGCCGTCCTACGACCACGAGGTGGTCCATGTCCTGGATGCCTCGCGGGCGGTCGGGGTCATCGGCCAGTTGATCAACCCGTCACAGCGGGACTCGTTCGTCGAGAAAAACCGCCGCGAGCAGGACGACATTCGTCAGGCGCATGCGGCGCGGCAGGCAAAGACGGCGCTGCTGTCTCTCGCGCAGGCGCGCGAGCGGCACGCGGCGATCGACTGGACGGCGGCGGACGTGGCGAAGCCGGCCTTCACGGGCGTGCGCGCGCTTGATGCGTTCCCGCTCGACCGGCTGGCGCCGTTCATCGACTGGTCGCCGTTCTTCCACACGTGGGAATTGCGCGGACATTATCCGCAGATTCTCGACGATCCGAAGGTCGGGGAGAAAGCGGCCGAGCTGTTCCGCGACGCGCAGAAACTGTTGAAGGAAATCGTCTCGAAGAAGCTCCTGACCGCCAGGGGCGTCTACGGGTTCTTCCCGGCCAACAGCGTCGGTGACGACATCGAGGTCTATGCCGACGAGTCACGGAGGAAGGTGGTGGCGACGTTTCACACGCTCCGTCAGCAGTCGGAGAAGCCGGCCGGCCAGGCCAATCAGGCGCTGGCGGACTTCATCGCGCCGAAGTCATCGGGGCGTGCCGATTATCTCGGGGCCTTCGCCGTGACAACCGGCATCGGGATCGAAGCGCTCTGCGCCAAATTCGAGAAGGATCACGACGATTACAACTCGATCATGACGAAGGCGCTGGCCGATCGTCTGGCCGAAGCCTTTGCCGAATGTCTGCACAAGCAGGTCCGTGACGAATGGGGCTATGGGAAACAGGAGCAGCTCTCCACCGAGGATCTGATTAGGGAGAAATATCGCGGCATCCGCCCGGCTGCCGGTTATCCGGCCTGCCCGGACCATACGGAGAAGCGGGTTCTCTTCGACCTGCTGCAGGCCGAAAAGCAGGCTGGCATCAGGCTGACGGAAAGCTATGCCATGCATCCGGCCAGCTCGGTGAGCGGGCTCTACTTCGCCCATCCGAAGGTAAAATACTTTGCGGTCGGAAAAATCGGGCGCGATCAGGTCGGGGACTACGCCCGCCGCAAGGGCGTGGCCGTCAAGGAAGTCGAGAAATGGCTTGGTCCCAATCTGGGATACGAGCCGAGCGGAGAGTGACACCCATGGCCGGCTTGCTCGATGCCTCGTCCACGCCCTACGTCTTTCCGCACGAAGGCATCTTCGCGATCGGTGTCGGCGTGCTGATTGTCGGACTGCTGCTGGTCCGGTTCGGTCTGGCGCGCCGGCGCGATGATCGTGCCGATCGCAGCAGATGACCGCTATCCGCCCTTTCAACCCGCGTTATTCGTGACGGTTCGTCGCGAAATCGCGCAGTCGCCATGCGAGACAGGCACGCGGAGCCGTGAGGGAGGGAGGCATACGTGAAACCGTATGTTGACCGACCGAGCGGCGAGCCTGCCTGCCTCCATGCAGCAGAAGTCGCATGGAGGCCTGTCGAAGCGGTGAATCCGCGATTGCAGCAGAAGCGTTCATGGATAATGCGGGTTAATTGTCTTTCGGAGCCCCTCCTTATATAATCCGGTCCGTACAGGCCTGTTCACGGGGTATTCTCGATATGACGCATGGCATGCATCTGCACCGGGTGGACGGCCGCCGCAAGGACGAAGTCCGGCCCGTCAAGATCACGCGGAATTTCATCAAGCACGCCGAGGGATCGGTGCTGATGGAAATGGGCGGCACCAGGGTGATCTGCACCGCCTCCGTGGAGGAAAAAGTCCCGCCGTTTTTGAGGGACAAGAAGGTCGGCTGGGTCACGGCCGAGTACGCCATGCTCCCGCGCGCGACGCACGAGCGGACGCCGCGCGAAGCGGTCAAGGGCAAGCAGGGCGGGCGCACGCTGGAAATTCAGCGGCTGGTGGGGCGGGCCCTGCGATCCGTGACGGACACGACGGAGATGGGGGAACGGACGATCTGGATCGATTGCGACGTGATTCAGGCCGACGGCGGGACCAGAACGGCGGCGATCACCGGTTCGTTCATTGCGCTGGCCGATGCGTTCAAGGTGCTCAAAAAGCGGGAACTCATCAAGAAACGGCCGTTGACGGATTATCTGGCGGCCATCAGCGTAGGCCGCGTGGGCGGCGAAGTGCTGGTGGATCTGGCCTATGAAGAGGATTCCAAGGCCGAAGTGGACATGAATCTGGTGATGACGGGAAGGGGGAGGTTCGTGGAAGTGCAGGGCACGGCGGAGCGGCAGGCCTTCGAGAAAAAGGATCTCGATGAATTCCTCGTTCTCGGTTGGAAAGCAATCAAGAGCCTGGTGGAATTGCAGAAGGAATTAATAGGGGATCTGGAATAAGGCGTGCACGGCCAGGCTTGCCTCGTGCTCGCGCAACGCGCGGCCTCAGAAGGCCCTCGTTGGACGCGCGCAGTCACGGCAAGCCTGTCCGTCCGCCGAGGGTAGGGTGAGAGGAAAGATTGATAAAGGAGTTGGTGCTGGCGACACGCAATCTAGATAAAGGCAGGGAACTGGAGGCGTTGCTGAAAGATCTGGACATTCGCATCCGGACGCTGGCTGAGTTTCCTGCTGCGCCGGAGGTTGTCGAAGACGGCGAGACGTGCGAGGCGAACGCAGTCAAAAAGGCCATGGCGATCGCACAATACACGAAGCTTCCGGCCGTGGCCGATGATACCGGTTTGATGGTGCAGGCGCTCGGAGGTCGTCCCGGCATCCATGCTGCCCGCTATGCGGGAGAAGGCGCGACATACGAGAGCAACTGCACGAAGCTGCTCCAGGAGCTGGCCGGCGTGCCGCGCGAGCGACGCGGCGCCAGGTTCGTCACGGTGGCTGCCATTGCCGATCCGAAGGGAAAGGTTGAAGTGGTGCAGGGCATTCTGGATGGGCTGATCACCGATAGGCCGGCCGGCACGAAGGGCTTCGGGTACGACCCTGTGTTTTTCGTGCCGGAGCTCGGCAAGACGCTGGCTCAGTTGACGCCGGAAGAGAAGAACCGCATCAGCCACCGCGCGCTGGCCTTCGCCAAGATCAAAGAACTCTTGGCAAGAGCTTCGTGGTAGCTAAAATAGATGGGCTTCGACCTTTATGCGGTCAGGAATCACGTCGGCCTGTACGATGGGTTAGCGAGCGTCGGTGGTGAAGTCGCCACTGCCCGTGATCAAGTTAAGTCATATGAAATGATGGGCCGCAACCTTTTCCGGTGTGAAATCATAGATGCATGCGTTAAGGGTTAGCGAGCGTCTGTGGTACGAACGCCATTGCCCATTATCGAGCTAAGGTTCGGGGCGTAGCGCAGCCTGGTAGCGCGCCTGGTTTGGGACCAGGAAGTCCCCGGTTCGAATCCGGGCGCCCCGACCACTCCTCGCTACGCTCGTCGTTTGGCGCGACTGGTCCCTCCCGGCGGCTTATGAATCGGGCAGTGCCGCGCCAGTAGTACCAACAGGCCATGGCGTTTGACCACTAAGCAAGGTGTCGCTCCGCGACTTGTATATTTAAGAGGGCTTCAACCTTTTCCGGTGCCCCAACGCCACGACGCGGTGGTCCCTGGCGCGGCACTGCCCGTTGGAACACGTCCTGATGTCCCTGTCGCGCCAAGACATTATGATTCATTTTGTGCGGAGCAACACCGCTTCCGGTGCATGCCCGCCACGACCGAAAGGGAAATCTGACGCGCCATTGCCCGATGGTTTGCCGTCGGAGCGTTTCTCTCGCGTCAAGACATGCGCCCGTAGCTCAGTTGGATAGAGCACGAGCCTTCTAAGCTCGGGGTCGCTGGTTCGATTCCAGCCGGGCGCACCACTCCTCGCTACGCTCGTCGTTTGGCGCGACTGATCCTTCCCGGCGGCTTATGAATCGGGCAGTGCCGCGCCAGTAGTACCAACAGGCCATGGCGTTTGACCACTAAGCAAGGTGTCGCTCCGCGACGTCTGTGCTGTGCTCGTCGTTTGGCGCGACTGGTCCTTTCCGGCGGCTTTGAATCGGGCAGTGCTGCGCCAGTAGTACCGGTGGGCCATGGCGTTTGATCACTAAGCAAGGTGTCGCTACGCGACGTTCATCGGACCCCCCAGGTGGGATTTTGTTTCCGGGCGAACCAGCGGCTTTTCAGCGCAGTATCGTAATTGACGTCGGCGGATAAAACCCTCCAGCGTTTCTTCTCACGCTTTTTCCCTGTTGACGCCGGCTCGTAAACCTCCTAAGTTGTTCCGCATCATTAACCCCATGAGGTGACCTCATGTTTGCAGGTTTTCAAACATTCGAATGCAAGCAGGGCAAGAAGTTCGAGATGGTCATGCTCTGGAACAGCGCCATCCTGCCTGAGCTTGCGAAGCAGAGCGGGTGCAAGGGCGGTCTGCTGCTCGTCGATCCGGAATCCAATAAGTGCATGGGAATCGAACTATGGGATGACGACGTGGCGGCCAGTTCCTTCGATACAAACGGATCGTTTCAGAAGCTGGCCGCGAAACTGACGCCGGTCGTCACTGCGCCGCCTGAACGCAGGCAGCTTCAAGTGATGGCGCAGAACGTGACCCAGGGCACATGATGCATGCGGGCGCTGCGTAAGAACACACGGAGGGGCGCCTCGTCCCGGCGGCCCCGCATTCCGCAGATCATGCTCTCCGCCGGCACGAAGCGGCGGTTCCAGCGCCGGTTGCTGGGCTGGTACAAGGAACATGGCCGCGATCTGCCCTGGCGCAAGACATCCGATCCGTACAAAATCCTCATCTCGGAAGTCATGCTGCAGCAGACGCAGGTGGATCGCGTCATTCCCAAGTACCATGAATTTCTGGAGCAGTACCCGTCCTTCGAAGCGCTTGCGGATGCGCGGCCGGACGACGTCAGGAAAACCTGGTATCCGCTCGGCTACAACATCCGTCCCCTCCGGCTGCACAGCATCGCCCGGGAAACGGTTGCACGTTATGGAGGCGAGCTGCCGAACGATCACGAGGAGTTGCTGTCGTTCAAGGGCATCGGGCGCTACACGGCCGGGGCCATCCGCTCCTTCGCGTTCAACGAAGACGCGCCGATCCTGGATACGAACGTGATGCGTGTCCTCCACCGCTTATTCGTGGGAACCGGCAATCCCAAGAATCAGAAGAATCTGCTGTGGGAACTATCCGAGGCGTTGATTCCCAAGGGCAGGGGGTATGATTTCAATCAGGCGCTCATGGATTTCGGCGCCACGGTCTGCACGGCCCGCGACCCCTACTGCCTGCTCTGTCCGATGAAGGGTTTCTGCAAAACGTATCCGTTCGAAGAAGCGTAAGGCGTCAGGCGTGACACGCAAGGCGAAACCCCGTGCCCCTCATTCCTCACCCCTCATTCAAGTGGCGGCAGGGCTCATTGTCCGTGAAGGGCGCTATCTGATTGCCAGGCGCAAAATAGGCACGCATCTCGGCGGACTGTGGGAATTCCCCGGAGGCAAATGCGAGCCGGGAGAGTCGCTGGAAGACTGTTTGCGTCGCGAGCTTCGCGAGGAGCTGGGGATTGATGTCTCGGCGCCGGTTCATTTCCGCACGATCCGTCACGATTATCCGGAGAAGACCGTCGAGTTGCATTTCTTCCGCTGTGCGATCAGCCGGGGAGAAGCCCTGGCGCTGGACTGTGAGGAGATCCGCTGGGTGATGCCGGACGAGATGACGGATTACGAATTTCCTCCGGCGGACCGCCCGCTGGTTGAGGCGTTGCAGCAAGAGGGGGAGCGTATAGCTGATGGCATATAGCAGGAGGATCGGGAATGCGCGTTCTTGCTATAAGCTATAAGCCATAAGCCATTTGCTCATGCGAGTTGTTCTTGACATCGAAACCGTTCAGGCGCCGCGCGAGGAGTGGGCGAGGATCGCGGGGCTGTCTCCGGCCTCCAAGTCCAACTCGGAAGGCAGCGACGATCTCTTCGTTCATGCCGAGGCCGATCAGCGCCAGCGACTCGAAGACGAGCAGTACGAAAAGTCCTCCTTCGACGGCACATTCAGCCGGATCGTCTGCATCGGCATGATCATGCTGACCGACACGATGGACGCGCAAGGAGCGGTGTCCTGGTATGGGGGGAACGAGAAGGGGCTGCTGCAGCAATTCTGGGCCAAACTCGGGCAGTTCCGCCCGTCCTTGTTCATCACGCATAACGGGCTCGGTTTCGACCTGCCCTTCATCAAAAAACGTTCGGTCATTCACCAGGTGAAACCGTCGCTTGAGATTTCGCTGGCGAAGTTCCGGACCGAGCCCGTCTATGACACGATGGCGGTCTGGAGCAACTGGGATCAGCGCGGATGGGCCAGGCTGGACGTGCTGGCGCGTGCTCTGAAGGTCGAATCGAAATCCGGCAGCGGCAAGCAGGTGGCCGAGATGTGGGCGCGGGGGCAGGGGAAGGATATCGCCGAATATTGCCTGCAAGACACCTACGTGACGTACGCCTGCTATTGCCGGATGACCTTCCGGGAGCCCCACTCCAGCAATGTCGTGCTGCTGAATAAAGAATTGATTGAGGTCGGGTGAGTAAAGGCCGCGGTCTTAATGCGCGGGCGAGGACTTTCCTTTCTGTTTCGGGCGCGCCTCCTTCGACTGCTGCTCCTGTAACTGCCGCTTGATCTCCTGCAGCTCCTTCTTGAGCGCTTCGACTTCCTCCACCGTCGCCGCGGCCGGCGCAGGCGGCTGGTCCGGTCTAGCTGGTGCAGGCAAAACCGGAGCCGGAGCAGCCGGCGGCTCCGGCAATTTGGCCAGCAGTTCATAGTCGATGACCAGCGCGGGGAACTCGGTCTCTCCCACCCGGAAGGTTTCCGGCCGTTGGGCTTCCTCGGGAAGGAACTCAAGTTTGCGGCCGGTCAATCCGGTCTGGTCGACATAATGGCGGTTGGGTCCATCGATCATGGATCTAGGCTGAATTCCGGATCGAAACCGGGTCAGGTGGATTTGCAAGGAGCGGCCGTAGGCCAGGAGGACTCCGGAGGTGACTTCCTCCGACACCAGGGCCTGCGCCGGCCCAGAGGGGCCATGGGCTGCACCTTCTTTCTTCCGGTCGGGCGGCGAGGCTGCCTGGTTAATCCGGAATCCGATCCGCTGGTCGGGGGAGGCCTTGGCCAATGCGGTTGAGATAATCGGGGCGAGAAAATCCGATTCTTGGTCCGAAAACGCGCGGACTGCCTCGGGCCGCGAGGAAAGGAATGCCTGCAGCGTGTTCCGATCGTCACGCACCTGAATCCCGCGCAATGCGCGCGCGATAATCCAGGCCTCAAGCGTGATCGGGTGGGTGGCTTGAAAGGACATGTCCGGGATTTGCTCCAGGTAGACCGAGCCGCGCGGACTGTCGTGAATCGTGATGCCGTGGCGGGGAGACGACGAGCACCCTGATGCGATGAGGCAGGCAAGCAGGGCGACTACAAACAGGCCAGCCTTCGGATGCGTGCGTTGCATGACCGCCGTAGTCTAGCACAGGGCAATGGCGCCTGAGAGTTAAAACTAGCGCTGAATTCAGTGATTGACAGGAGTTTCGCATGTTGTTATAAGCAACGCCGTTATTCGCGGCAGGGGGCAGGACAACGGCGTCCGCGATCCCCGGAATTAGCAAGGACAATGACGTCCTTTTGGTCCATGGGGGACCGGGAGGGCGCTTTTTTTTGCCTGCGCGCGGGCAGGCTGGATCACTTCATGGCGTGGGCGGCGGTGCCGCCAAGCCAGAGGGCCGAGGCACTGAGCAACGAACTCGGGGACGGACAGGGGAGGTTGCGAGAATGGAGGCAGATCAGGCAAACGAGTGGAAGGCAGTGAAGATGCTCATGGTTGCGGTGGCGATCGTGGCGCTGGTGATTGGGATGGCGTCCACGCCGCCCAGCGCCTACGCAGACGGCAAGATCAAAAGCGACGACCCGGACAAGTGGATCAGCCTCGGAGTGGGCGTGAAGACATCGTTCGTGGCCCAGGAGCATGGGTCGGCGAACGGCGGGAGTTACAGCAACCGGGGCGGTGTCGACTTCCAGCGTTTCTATATCAACGGGTCTGTGCATAAGTACCTCAAGTTCGAGGTCAACACCGAATGCTTCAACTGCCCCGGTTCGATCAACGGTGCGGGCCAGGGAGGGAATACCACTCAAGGTGGTACCCCTGCGGGGGCCAATTTTTTCGGTGGAAATTCCACGATCGGCCTGCTCGATGCGGTCGGAAAGTTCGAGTTTACTCCGCAAGTGAACCTCTGGGTCGGGCGCATGCTCGTCCCGGGCGAGCGCGGCGAGCTCAACGGTCCCTTCTACATGGCGGTCTACGACGGCTTCAAGACGCCGTTCAACTCCGCAGACTTCAGCGGGAACTTCGGCAAGGGGGGGGGCCGGTCTCTACAGCCGCGACCATGGCGCGGTGTTCTGGGGTGAAATCAACCCGGGTGGCAAGCAGCTGCAATACAGCCTGGGGGTGTTCACCGGACTGCAGTCATCGGGAGGGACCAATTGCGGGGGTGGTCCGTGCGGGCCCAACCAGCAGGGCAGCCTGATGTATGCGGGACGCCTCACCTATAACTTCTTCAACCCGGAGAAGAATCCGGGGTACTACACCAGCGGGACCTACTACGGGAAAGCGGGCGATATTCTCGCGCTCGCGGTCGGGGTGAATCATCAGAAAGACGGCGCCGGGTCGTTCGCCGCCAGCTCCGATTTCACCGCCTTCATCGCGGACCTGCTGTTTGAAAAACCGCTTCCGAACGACGGGGGCGTGCTCACGATCAACGCGGAGTACAAGCAGTATTTTGCGAATTACAACAAGGCAGTCGCCTTTGGGCCGACTGGGACAAGTGCTGCGGCCAACGGCTGCTTCTGCATGTTTGACGGGCATTCCTATACCGGGTACGCGATGTATCTGTTTCCGAAACCGGTAGGGATCGGGAAATTCCAGCCCTACGGAAGATTTACCTGGATCCAGCCGAACGAGAGCACCAATCGCAAGGAAACGGAAGCCGGCGTGAACTACATCATCGACGGTCACAATGCACGCCTGTCGGCATTCTGGCAGTACGGCGATCTTGCCACCAAAGGCTTATTTAACTACGCCCCCGGTGTGACAGGTGAGATGGTCAATGCCTTTAAGCTGGCCTTACAGTTCCAGTACTGACAAGGGCAGGGAGGTCATGTTCCAAGGCTGGCACACATTTTAGTGAAAGGAGTATGGTAATGAAGCGGAACGGAACCAAAAAGCCAAGCGGCAGCAAGATAGAAATCGTAGGTATGACGGAGACCGGTCCATCCCGCCGGGAGTTTCTGACGCAGAGCGGGCGGGTGGTGGCCGGGGCCGGCGTGGCGGCGCTGCTGGGCAATCTGGGAGGCTGGGCCCTGTCCTACGCGGCGGACAAGGAGCCGATCAAGATCGGCATCCTGCATTCGCTGAGCGGCACGATGGCGATCAGCGAAGTGTCGTTGAAGGACACGGTATTGATGGCGGTGGAGGAGATCAACGCCAAGGGCGGCGTGATGGGCCGCAAGATCCAGCCGGTCGTGGTGGATCCGGCTTCCAACTGGGACCTGTTCGCCGAGAAGGCCAAGCAGTTGTTGCTGGTGGACAAGGTCGCGGTGGTGTTCGGCTGCTGGACCTCGGTCAGCCGGAAATCCGTGCTGCCGGTCTTCGAGAAGAACGACGGATTGCTCTTCTACCCGGTGCAGTACGAGGGCGAGGAGTGTTCCCACAACGTGTTCTACACCGGCGCGGCGGTGAACCAGCAGGCGATTCCGGCGGTGGAATATCTGATGAGCAAGGAAGGCGGCGGGTTCAAGAAGTTTTATCTGCTCGGCACGGACTACGTGTACCCGCGGACGACGAACAAGATTCTTCGCGCGATGTTGCTGGCCAAGAAAGTTCCTGCAGCCAATATTGCGGAGGAATATACCCCGTTTCATCACCAGGATTATCAGACGATCGTCGGCAAGGTTAAAAAGTTCTCGGCCGGCGGCGGCGCCTGCGTGATTTCGACGATCAACGGCGACAGCAATGTGCCGTTCTACAAGGAATTCGCCAACCAGGGGCTCCGCGCGGAGGATGCGCCGATCATGGCTTTCAGCGTGGCGGAGGATGAATTGCGCGGCATGGATACCAGCGCGCTGGTCGGGCACCTCGCGGCGTGGAATTACTATCAGAGCGTGGATACGCCGCAGAACAAAAAGTTCGTCGCCGATTTCAAAGCCTACTGCAAGAAGAACAACCTGCCGGACGGCGAGAAGCGCGTGACGGACGATCCGATCGAGGCGGCCTACTTCGGCGTCCATATCTGGAAACAGGCGGTGGCGAAGGCCGGCTCAATCGAGGTGGACAAGGTCCGCAAGGCGGTCTATGGGAGCGAATTCCTGGCGCCGGGCGGCAAGATTAAGATGGATGAGGCCAACCATCACACCAACAAGCCGGTCCTGATCGGCGAAATTCTGAAGGACGGTCAGTTTAAGATTGTCTCACGCTCGAAAGGTCTGGTGAAGCCGGAGCCCTGGAGCGAATATACCAGTCCGGACAAGGGGTGCGACTGGATCAAGCATCAGGGAACCTACCAGAAAAAATAATGAAGTCAGTGCTGAGCATGGTGCTTCTCGGAGCGGTTTCGCTCTGGGGAGCAGGGCAGGCGGTTGGAGCGGAGGGGCCACGCGGAACAACGGCGGCCCCTCCGCTGTCTTTTATCGACAAGGCGCTGACCGATCTGTCGAGCGGCGATCAGGCCAAACAGGATGCGGCGGTGCTTCTGCTCAGCGAGCAGGGAGATCCCGGTCTCCTGCCGAAACTCGAAGAAATTCGTGACAATGCCGACCGGTCCGTGCGGCTGGCGATCAAGCCGCTCATGGACCTGCTGAAGAACCGGGCCAACCTCGCCAGCTCCGACGCGGATCGGCGCCGCTCCGCCGCCGCCGACCTGGGCAGTTCGGGAAAGCCCGTCGTCATTCCCTGGCTGGAAGCCGCGCTGGCCGGCGAGTCGAACCGCTGGGTGCGGTATACCATCGAGGAATCGCTCGCGCTGATCAGGCTGGCATCCGACAATCCGGATGACAAAATCAACGCGGCGGCCAAGCTCGGTGAGCTGCGCAGTCCGAACGCCGTGCCGGCTCTCAAGGAATTGCTTCTTCAGGCCGGTGCAACGGACGCCACGGATCAGCAGAAGGCCCTGGCGAACACGGCGCGCATCGCCATCGAGCAGATCGACATCCAGGCCTCCTGGGCCAACGCCTTCGAGACCATCTTCCGCGGGATCAGCCTGAGTTCCATTCTATTGATCATGTCGCTGGGCCTGGCGATCGTCTTCGGTCTCATGGGCGTCATCAACATGGCCCACGGCGAACTGATGATGATCGGCGCCTACGCCACGTTCGTCACGCAGGAGTGCTTCAAGGCGTATCTTCCGGCGGGCCTGTTCGACTATTATTTTTTCATGTCCATGCCGGTCTCGTTTTGCGCGGCGGCGCTGTGCGGGCTGATACTGGAGGCGACCGTCATACGGTTTCTTTACGGCCGTCCGCTCGAAACCATGCTGGCGACGTGGGGCGTGAGCCTGGTGCTGATCCAGGCCGCCCGCGTGTATTTCGGCGACCTGACGTCGGTGGTGGCTCCGAGCTGGCTGAGCGGAGGCGCGCAGGTCATGGTCGGGGTCTACCTGCCGTACAACCGTCTGTTCATCATCGTGCTCTCGATTCTCTGCGTGGCGGGTATTTACTTCCTGCTTTTCAGAACCGGCGTGGGCTTGCGGGTCCGCGCCGTCATGCAGAATCGCGACATGAGTTCGTGCCTCGGCATCCCGACCAGAAAGGTTGATGCCTACACGTTTGCGTTCGGGTCCGGCCTGGCGGGGCTGGCCGGCTGCGCATTGACGCTCATCGGGAACGTCGAACCGGGATTGGGTCAGAACTACATCGTGGACTCGTTCATGGTGGTGGTGACCGGGGGAGTCGGCAAGCTGATGGGCACGATCGTCGCATCGCTGGGCATCGGGGGATTGAACAAGCTGCTCGAGCCGAGTTTCGGTGCGGTCTACGGCAAGGTGCTGATTCTGGTCCTGGTGATCCTTTTCCTGCAGCGCCGCCCGTCGGGGTTATTCACGATCAAGGGCCGCCATGCCGATGCGTAGCAGGCTGCTGAAAATGCCCCCCAACTTCGTTCTCGGTCGCTTGTCTCCCTGCGACCTACCGAAAAGCGTAGGCCTCAGTCGCCAAGCTCCCTGCGGCCTTGTTGGCCGGCCATTTTGAGCAGCCTTACGAGAAAAAGTTATGAATGAGCCAAGAAACAACGCGCAAAGTACTCAAGGTGGCGAAGGGCTGCTCTTCTGGCTGGCCGGACTCGTGCTGCTGGTCGGCCTGCCCGTGTTGAACGTGCTGCCGGACCCGGAGTCGTGGGTGCACGTCTCCGACTTTACGCTCAATCGCTTCGGGAAGTTTCTCTGCTTCGGAATCCTGGCGCTCGGGCTGGATCTGATCTGGGGCTATACCGGCATTCTCAGTCTCGGCCACGGCGTGTTCTTCGGTCTCGGCGCCTACGCGATCGGCATGCATCTGATGCTGACCATCGGGACGGAAAGCGTCTACGGCAGCGCCTTGCCCGACTTCATGGTGTGGAATCAGGTGAAGGAACTGCCGCTGTTCTGGAAACCGTTCTACAGCTTCGGCGTCGCGCTTGCGGGAGCCGTGCTGGTGCCGACGCTGTTCGCGTTCATGTTCGGATTTCTGGCCTTTCGAAGCCGGATCAAGGGGGTGTATTTCGCCATCATCACGCAGGCTCTGGCGCTGTGCGCCTGGCTCGTCTTCAATCGCAACGAAACTAACCTGGGCGGCACCAACGGCCTGACCGACTTCAAGCAGTTGCTGGGATTCCGGCTGAGCGAACCGGGCACGCAACGGGCGCTCTATATTCTCACCGTGCTGTGCCTCGGCGCGGCCTACGTGGTCTGCCGGCGGATCATCCGTTCGCGGGCGGGCCGGGTGCTGGTGGCGGTCCGGGACAGCGAACAACGCGTGCTGTTTTCCGGCTATTCGCCGGCGAATTATAAGCTGTTTGTCTTTGTCGTCTCCGCCGCGCTGGCCGGTCTGGCCGGAGCGCTCTACGTGCCGCAGGTCGGGATCATCACGCCGGCGCAAATCGGCGTGCTGCCGTCGCTTGAAATGGTGATCTGGGTGGCGGTCGGTGGTCGCGGAACGCTGGTCGGCGCCGCGCTGGGGGCCGTCGGGGTCAACTGGGCGCGGAGCGTGCTGACCAATTATTTTCCCGAGCTGTGGCCGTTTTTTCTCGGCGGGCTGTTCATCGCCGTCGTCCTGCTGTTTCCGGACGGGCTGGTCGGATTGTTTGCACGCATGAAGGAGAAGTGGGTGGCAAGCGGGCTGGGCACCCGCAAATCGTTGCCGGCTTCGGAAGCCGGCGGGCAGGAGGCTCAATAGCGGTTTATGACGGAACGCGGCTCCATCATCTATCTCGAAGGCGTGACGGTGGACTATGACGGGTTCAAGGCGCTCAACTGCCTGAACTTCATCGTCAACTATAACGAGCTTCGCGTCGTGATCGGTCCCAACGGCGCAGGCAAGACGACTCTATTGGATGTGATCTGTGGAAAAACGAAACCGGCCGAGGGACGCGTGATCTTCGGCAGGGACGTGGACCTCCTGCCGCTGCGGGAGCATGAAATCGTCCAGCTCGGCATCGGACGGAAATTCCAGGCGCCCTCCATCTATAACAACCTGACGGTGTGGGAAAACCTCGATCTGTCGCTCAAGCGGGAGAGCAAGGGAGTCGTGGCGACCCTGCTGGGGAAATCTTCTGCAGCGGAGCGCGACCGGATCGGCCGGACGCTCGACACCATCGGGCTCGGCGACTGCGCGCGCCAGAGGGCCGGATCGCTCTCGCACGGCCAGAAACAGTGGCTCGAAATCGGCATGGTCATTCTGCAGGACCCGCAGTTGATCATGGTGGATGAGCCGGTGGCCGGCATGACGGACAAGGAGACGGAGCAGACGGGGCTGCTGCTCCAGTCGCTGGCGGAGAAGCACGCAATCATCGTGATCGAGCACGACATGGCCTTCGTGCGGCAGATCGCGCGGACGGTCACGGTGCTGCACGAAGGTGCGGTGATCTGCGAAGGGCCGGTGGACAAGGTGCAGGCCGATCCGAAAGTGCAGGAAATTTATTTGGGACACCGCAAGCAAAAGAACGCGCATGCTGCAGCTGGATAACGTCAACGTCTACTATGGCGAAAGCCACATTCTGCGGAACGTCTCGTTCGAGGCCGAAGCGGGGCAGGTGCTCTGTCTCATGGGTCGCAACGGGGTGGGGAAAACCACCACCTTGAAAGCGATCACGGGCCTGCTCGCGCCGCGCTCGGGCCGCGTATGCCTGGACGGGCGGGACGTGACGGGCGATGCGCCTGACCGGCGGGTCAAGCGGGGACTGGCCTATGTACCGCAGGGACGGGAGATTCTTCCCCATCTGACGGTGCGGGAGAATCTTCGTCTCGGATTCTGGGCCAGATCGTCAGTGTCGAACGGGGTGGCTGAGAAAGACGCGTTCGAAGAGGTGTTCGCGCTTTTTCCGAAGCTGACTCAAATCATCGAACGGCCGGGCGGGGTGCTGAGCGGAGGAGAGCAGCAACAGGTGGCCATCGCCAGGGCCCTGCTCTCCAGGCCGAAAATCCTGCTGCTCGACGAACCGACCGAGGGCATTCAGCCCAACATCGTGGATTTGATCGAGGAAGTGATCGTCGGATTCAAGGCAAAACGTTTGTTTACGATCCTGCTGGTCGAGCAGGGCCTGCAGCTCGCCGCGCGCCTTGCTGACGCCTATGTGATTATGGCAAAAGGAGCGGTGGTGGCCTCCGGCAAAACCTCCGAGTTGAGTGAGGAGCAGGTGAGGCAGCACCTCGTTGTCTGAAGGAGGACCGGGGCCTTGTTTCCCGCCGCACGCCTTGCCGGTCGGATCCTCCTCGCCGCGCTGATCGCTGTCTCAACCGTGTGCCCCCTTCAGGCTGAGACCACAGAAAAGTCCGGTGCCATGCTGCGCGAGTTGGAGCACGTCGCGCTGCGGGCGAAGGCGGCGGAGAAGGCCGTCGAAAAGCGGTTGCTGTCGGAATCGCTGCGCCTGCACTTCTACGGATACCTCGACGCCTCCTACACGCAGAACTTCAATAATCCCTCCAACCGGATCAGCGAGCTCCGTATCTTCGACGTGAATTCCAACCAGTCGCGCTTCAACCTCGCGCAATTTGTGCTCAGGCGGGATGCCCAGGCCGGCAATGACTGGCTCGATCGGGTGGGCTTCAAGATCAAGTTCAACGCCGGGCGCGATTCCGCGTTCATCGGCGGCAATAACATCGGTCCCTGGACCGATTTCCAGGAATATTATCTCCAGTATCTCGCGCCGGTGGGCGGCGGACTCGATCTGAAACTGGGCCAGATCAACAGTATCGTGGGCTACGAGGTCGTCGAGAGCCGGCACAATGCGAACTACTCGCGGTCCTGGCTGTTCGGGCTGGGGCAGCCCTTCACCACGCGGGGCGCTCGCGCCACCTATGAGTTCGACAAGCGCGCGTCGCTCTCGGTCGGGGTGATCGAGTATGTCAATTCCTCGCGGGCCAGCACGTCGCACGAACCGCTGGTGGAGACAGCGCTTACGATTTCTCCGTCGGACCGGGTGACGCTCACGCTCTATGGCCTGGCCGGACCGAGGCCGGGCGCTTCGGGCACGGGTGGCGGCACAATTCTATTAGCCGGTGGGTTTGCCAGTCTCCATCTGAACGACCGGCTCTCGGCGGTAATCGAGTCCTATTATGCCAACCAGCCGAACAGCAGTACGATCAGCCAGGCGAAGAATGCGCGGTGGGACGGGCTGGCGGGATACCTGCTGTACGATGCAAACCAACGGTGGGGCGTTCGCCTGCGCGGGGAGGTGTTCGAAGACGCCGGCGGCTTCGTGTCATGCGGTGGCACAACGGCCTATCAGCCTCGCGCCAATGTCTGTGCTGGCGCCACGTCCGTCGCCTCGGCGTCTTCGGTCGCGCAGACGCTCTGGGAGTTCACCGGAACGCTTCAATACAAGCCGGTATCATCGCTGACGACGCGGCTGGAATACCGGTACGACAAGTCGAACCGGAACGTGTTCCAGGTCGGCGGGCGTGCGACGAGCTACCAGCCTACGCTTTCCTTCGAAGCCATCTACGCCTTCTGACGTCGGCCGAATCGCTTGAGATTCTCTTCCGGCGTGGTGGCGTCGGCCGGCGCAACGGGGCTGCTTGACGGAGGTGGAGGCTTAGACTACGATGCTGCTCCCCGCAACTGGATTCTTCGGGAGGTACGCAGGAACAGCACATCCGCTCTACTTCTCTTTTAAGAGAAAGCCGGGAACCAGATTAATCCAAGGATGGTGAGGAGAACCCATGCATCTGACGCCGAGAGAACAGGAAAAGCTGCTGATTTACACGGCGGGGCAGCTTGCCGCAGATCGCAAAAAGCGCGGCCTCAAGCTCAACTATCCTGAGGCCGTCGCCTATCTGACCGCCGAAATTCTGGAAGGCATCAGGGACGGGCGGTCGGTGGCGGACCTGATGAGCTACGGCGCGACGCTGCTGGGCCGCAAGGATGTTCAGTCCGGCGTGCCCGAGATGCTGTCCGAGCTGCAGGTCGAAGGCACCTTTCCGGACGGCACGAAGCTCGTCACAGTCCATCTGCCGATCCGCTAAAGCGATACATGAGCTATTGTATTCAAGTACATACCATATCTCATTTTAAATGAGGCTGCCTTGAAGAAAAAAGAGAGGCAAGCAAAGGGAAAGTCCAAGGCCAAATCCTTCGGCAAGGCCCGTTCCGCTGGGTCTCTCCAGCCGGCTGATGTGGTTCCGGGAGAAGTCCTGCTCGGCCATGACGACGTCGTGGCATTGGAAGGCCGGCAGACGGTCGAGGTGACAGTCGCCAACACCGGCGACCGGCCCATCCAGGTCGGATCGCACTGCCACTTTTTTGAAACGAACCGGGCCCTGCGCTTCGATCGTGAAAAGGCCTTCGGGTTCCGTTTGCAGGTGCCGGCCGGAACGGCGGTCCGGTTCGAGCCGGGCGAGGAAAAGCGCGTGACGCTGGTCGCGTTCGGCGGCAACCGGATCGTCCACGGCATCAACGGCCTGACCGGCGGAAAACTCGATGATCCGAAGGTGAGGACCGAGGCGCTCAAGCGGGCGACCGAGCTGGGCTTCATGAGTAAAGGTTGAGGCTGAGGTTAAGGTTAAGGAAGCGAGAGTTCAGATGTTCGCTCAGCCTGAACCTCAAACTTAGCCTTCTTTGGGAGGATTCAATGAGGATTCCTCGCAGGCAATATAACGATTTATACGGGCCGACCGTCGGCGACCGCATCCGGCTGGCCGATACGGAGTTGCTGATCGAGATTGAACGGGACCTGACCGTGCCGGGCGAGGAAGCGAAGTTCGGCGGTGGAAAAGTAATCCGCGACGGGATGGGGCAGTCTCCCTCGGCCACGCGGAAGAACGGCGCGCTCGACGTGGTCATCACGAACGCGATCATCCTGGACTATTGGGGCATCGTGAAGGCGGACATCGGCATCCGCGACGGCCGTATCGCCGGCATCGGCAAGGCGGGCAATCCCGACCTGATGCCGGGCGTGACGAAGGGGATGGAAATCGGCGCCGGCACCGAGGTCATCTCGGCGGAAGGCAGGATCGTCACGGCCGGCGGGATCGACACGCACATCCATTTCATCTGCCCGCAGATCATCCACGAAGGCCTGTCGGCCGGGCTCACGACGCTGATCGGCGGCGGCACCGGTCCTGCGACCGGGACGAATGCCACGACCTGCACGCCCGGCGCCTGGAACATTCACCGCATGCTGGAAGCGGCGGATGGCTTCCCGATCAATCTCGGATTTCTCGGCAAGGGCAATTCATCGTTGCAGGATGGATTGAAGGAACAGGTTGAAGCCGGCGCGATCGGGTTGAAGCTCCACGAGGACTGGGGGACGACGCCGGCGGCGATTTCGACCTGCCTTGACGTGGCCGAGCAGTACGACGTGCAGGTGGCAATCCACACGGACACGATCAACGAAGCGGGTTTCGTCGAAGATACGATCAAGGCGATGGCCGGGCGGACGATTCACACTTATCACACGGAAGGTGCCGGCGGCGGCCATGCGCCTGACATCATCAGGGTCTGCGGCGAGCCGAACGTGCTGCCGTCCTCGACCAATCCCACCATGCCCTTTACCGTGAACACGATGGACGAGCATCTCGACATGCTCATGGTCTGCCACCACCTGAACCCGCGCGTGCCGGAGGATATCGCGTTCGCCGAGTCGCGCATCCGGCGCGAGACGATCGCGGCGGAAGACATCCTGCACGACATGGGCGCGATCAGCATCATGGCGTCGGATTCGCAGGCGATGGGGCGCGTGGGAGAAGTGATCATCCGGACCTGGCAGACGGCCCACAAGATGAAGGTGCAGCGGGGCGCGCTGGCGCAGGACGGCAAGAACGGCGGCAAACACCACGATAATTTCCGCGCGAAGCGCTATGTGGCCAAGTACACGATCAATCCGGCGATCACGCACGGCATCGCCCACGAAGTCGGGTCGGTCGAGGCCGGCAAGCTGGCCGACCTGGTGATCTGGCGCGCGGCCTTCTTCGGCGTGAAGCCCGAGATTGTCGTGAAGGGCGGATTTCCGGTGTCGGCCGCGATGGGCGATCCGAACGCATCGATTCCAACTCCGCAGCCGGTCATCACCAGGCCGATGTTCGGGAGCTTCGGCCGCGCGCCCTACACGACCAGCGTCACGTTTGTCTCCAGCGCCGCGCTCGATCGCGCAGTTCCCAAGACGCTGGGTTTGCAGAAGCGCCTGTCGGCGGTGAAACACTGCCGGGGGATCGGCAAGCGCGATCTGAAGTTGAACGACGCGCTGCCGCGCATCGAAGTGGACCCTGAGACCTATGTGGTGCGGGCGGACGGCCAGATCTTGAAATGCGAGCCGATGGCGGTGCTTCCGATGGCCCAACGATATTTTCTATTTTAATGGAAGGGGGGAGCGACAAGCTAACAAGCTTACAAGCGGCAAGGTGATCTCCTTGCTTTCCAGCCTGTCAGCTTTCTTGCTTGTCAGCTTTGCGCATGGATGCGCTGACGCTCATACAAGGTCTCCGATTTGTTGACAGCTTCTTTCCGTCCGGCGGTTTCGCCTATTCGTCCGGTCTGGAAGCGGCGGTGCAGGGCGGAGCGGTTCGCACTGCGGAAGACTTCTCGAAGTACGTCGAAGACCTGCTGCGGCATGGCATGGGCCGGCGCGAGGCTGTGGCGGTCGCAAAGGCGTGGGACGCCCAGGCACGAGGCTTGTGGCGCGAGGTGATCGCGGCGGATTGGGAATTGGATTCAATGAAAACCGGGCAGGAGTCCCGGCTGGCCAGCCGTCAGATGGGGCGGCAGGTGATTCGGATCGCAGCCGAACAAATGGGCGGGCATCCAATCCTGCGTGAATTCCACGCCGCGGTTGAAGCGGAGCGGACGCCCAGCCACCTGGCCGTGAGCCTGGGGCTCGTGCTGGCTGCATCGGGCTGGAGCCGCGAGGATGCCGTGGCGGCCTATCTCTACCAGACGGCCACCGGGATGATGTCCGCCGCGCTCAAGCTGCTGCCGATCGGCCAGCGCGAAGGGCAGCGCCTGCTGGACGGATGGATGCCGCTGATCGCTGAGTTGAGCGGGCAGGCGCAGCCGGAATCAAGCATGACCTCCTGGTCACCGGTGCAGGACATCTATGCCATGCGGCACAGCCGTCTGACTTCCAGACTGTTTCGTTCATAGCGAAACAGCAAGAGCATATAGCTTATAGCGTATAGCAAAAAAGAGGAGGAAGAGCCGGCTCTTGGCCATAAGCCATAAGCTCTTCTCGTATTCATGCATCGTGGCGATGAACATCTTGGCGGAGGCGGGCGTCCGACGAAGGCGCGCCGCCAGGCATCGACGCAGGCGCGCACGCGGGGCATTCCGGTCATCGGCATCGGCGGGCCGGTCGGTTCGGGAAAGACGGCCCTGGTCGAATCGCTTTGCCGGAAATTGCGCGACCGGTACAGCATCGCCGTCGTGACCAACGATATTTTCACGAAGGAGGACGCCGAATTCCTGACGCGGCGCGGGGTGCTGGCACCGGACCGGATCATCGGCGTGGAGACGGGCGGCTGTCCGCACACCGCGATCCGGGAGGATGCCTCGCACAACCAGGAAGCGCTGGACGATCTGCTGAAACGCCATCCCGGGGCGGAGCTGATGTTCGTCGAGAGCGGAGGCGACAATCTGGCTGCGACCTTCAGCCCCGAGCTCGTCGACAAGGTCATTTACGTGATCGACGTGGCGGCGGGCGACAAGATTCCCCGCAAGGGCGGGCCCGGTATCACGCGCTCGGACCTGCTGGTCATCAATAAGATCGACCTGGCGCCGCACGTCGGGGCCGACCTGGCCGTCATGGATCGGGACAGCAGGAAGATGCGCGGCGACCTGCAATTTATCTTTACGAATCTCCACAGCGGCGAGGGGCTGGATCGCGTCGTCGAGTGGGTGGAGCGGGTGGTTACCGGGAAGGTTCAGGCTGAGGTTTAGGCTGAGGACGATCATATGTTCGAAGTTCGAAGTTCGAAGTTAAAGAAAGCCTCTCAGCATGAACCGAACTGTGAACCTCGAACCTCGAACGCCTCAGAATTCTCATCTGTCGGCCGTGTCGGCGAACTGGTGCTGGACTATGTCCGTCGGGACGATCGAACCGTCCTGACTCACTCCCGCTGCTGCAGCCCCTGGCATTTCTCTCCGCCCATTCAACTCGACGACAGTCCATGTACCTATACGCCGCTGGTCAATCCATCGGGCGGGCTGGTCGGTGGAGACAGGTTGCATGTCCGGGCGGCGCTCGGTTCCGAAACACACGTGCTTTTTTCAACCCCCTCTGCGAATCGCGTCTACCGGTCGCTGGGCGAGACCGCCCTGCAGACGGTCGAACTGAATGTTGGTTCTGGCGCGATTCTCGAATGGATGCCCGATGTGACGATTCCGTTTTTCGAGTCACGGTTCAAGCAAGCCATTCACGTGACACTGGCGCCGGGCGCGACGGTGCTGCTCTGGGACACGATTGCGTCCGGACGAGTCGCACGGGGCGAACGCTGGGCCTTCACGAGTTTGGAGAACGAGATCAGGATCATGACGGCGTCGGGCCGGTCCGTGCTGGAGCGTTATGTTCTGGCTCCAGCCGCTCACGGGATCGGGCAGATGGCGGCGTGGAACTATGTCGGCTCGCTCTATCTGATCGGCGATGGGGTGGAGGCCGGGAGATGGAAGCAGATTGAAGCGCGGCTTGCGGAGATTCTGGATGCGCGGCCCGGCGCCGTGCTGGGCGGAGTGTCGGAACCGTCGGCGCCCGGCCTGGCCGTCAAACTGGTCGCGAAGTCGGCGCCGGATTTGAGCGACACGCTGGACGAACTCTGGCAGGCGGTTCGTGTGACGCTGTGGAATCTTCCCAGGCCGGCCTTGCGCCGCTACTAGCGGCTTTGTCGGGCCGGTACTTCTTGCCCGAACAGGGTGGTGACCGAGGCGCGGGAGACGGCGATTGGCACAAGATCGCCGGGTCTGGCGCGCGATCCCTGTTTCTCCCAGACGACCGTCAAACTGTTATCGGCTTTCCCCATCCATTGTTCAGTTGATCTCTTGGAATCGCCTTCCACCAGCGCTGTGACCGTGCGGCCGATCAACTCCTGATTTTTCCT
>MHEU01000036.1:0-1751 GCA_001805245.1 Nitrospirae bacterium RIFCSPLOWO2_02_FULL_62_14
TGAGCGCAGACCCATGGCGGCGACACCGAGAAGATAAACCGGACATTTCTACTGTGGGAGGAAGAGGACATTTCTAAAGTGGGATGACATCGCGCACCCCCCGTGTTGCTTTTCCATACCGGCAGGGCTACCCTCCTGACCAATTTTAACTGGTCTCCAAACGGTTCCTGATATCTTTCAATTCTTCTTGGCCGCTAGTCCTGATGAATCCTGTCAACCTTGAGGAACTAAGAGAGCAATTCAGGGGCACCTGCTTTTCTCAGTTGGTGCAGCATTACCTGAATCGCCAGAGTCAAGATCAGCGGATCGACGGTATTCGAGCAACTATTGAGACACTTCCTGAACGCGCCCGTCCACTTGCCGAAGAGTTTATCGATCGTTGGAATGTCCGCGCTTACGACGAACAATTTTGGCAAAAAGACACTGCGTTGGTATTTGGGGAGATCATCGAGGACGCACGGAGTGTTCTTTCGCCGCTCGGCCTTTCGGCAGACGATGAGGCGGTATTCAACATGTTCAACATTGTCGTCCTCAACTACGCATACAGTGCGTACGACCAGCCGAAGATGCGTTCGTTTATGGGTCTGGCTGCGCGTATACCCTGGCCAAGCGCTGTAGCTCTCCTGTATCCGATCAGCGCTACGATCTATATAGCTGGGTGGACGCCTGCCGGTCCGGCTGTGGTAGCTGGCTATGGACTCGCAAATCTTGGATATCTTCTCCTAGCCGCTGGTATCTGGGCGGGTAGTTTTCACGTCCTAGGGCTCAAGAAACGATGGCAGGTGTTTACTGCAGCTCTTGCGTTCTTCTTGGTTGGAACTATGCTGTCAAACATTGGAAAATAAAAAATTGAGGTGAGCGAAGCGGGAAACGGGGACCGGCCGTTGATGGACCGGTCCCCGTTTTATTTTTCGTCGATTACCTTCCGCGCCTTCCGGAACACCGAGTGGAACATGGGCCGGGTGAGCTTGCCGGTGCTCCGAAGTTATTCCAGTGACTCATCCCCTAACAGCGTCAGAGCCTTGCCCAGTACATCCTCGAGGACCTCCGCGCTGGCTTTGCCGACATAGGCAGCGCGCCGGGCCACCCAGTCCACGCTTTTGATCTGGTCGGCGAGTACGACACCATGAATCGTCGAACTCTCCACGGGAACCTCAAACGGATAACCCTTGACGCGACTGGTAATCGGACAACACAACACCAACAGTGTCTTGCTGTTGTAGGCCTTCGGGGAGAGTACGAGCGCCGGGCGTCGTCCGGCTTGCTCATGGCCTTTCTGCGGGGTGAAGTCGAGCCAGACGAGATCGCCCCGCTTGGGCACATAGCGGGACTTCACAATAATTCGCGCCCGACCGGAGAGCCGAAGTCCTCGGCAGCATGACGATTGGAAGGGGTAATGCCATTGAGGAGGGCAGAAAGAGTCTGCCGCCGGCCTTTGAGTGGCCGGATCACCACAGCGCCCTGTTTGGCCGCGACTTCAACCGGCTGGTTTTCAGCCAGGCGGACTTCCTTCAGAATGTGGGCCGGCAACCGCACACCGATACTGTTGCCCCATTTCTTGAGAACGGCCTGCATGGTCCCCCTCCTGGAAAGTGTCTACAATGTGTATACATCCTAGTGGTGCATGCCTGCCGTGTCAAGACGCACCTGGGCACGGTTGATGGCGTCCCTCGGTTGAGGTGAGCGAAGCGGAAAACGGGGACCGGTCCATCAGCGGCCGGTCCCCGTTTTACTTTTTTAAACCGGCTGGA
>MHEU01000036.1:1770-9527 GCA_001805245.1 Nitrospirae bacterium RIFCSPLOWO2_02_FULL_62_14
ACGCATCATGCCGACGCCGGAGCTGTCCGCCTTTCGTCAGCCGGGTATTTGCTGGATCGTTCCGAGAGGTGCGGAAGCGAACGGCCATGCCACGAGGCCACGAACGGACGTCAGGTACGCCCGATTGCCTTTCGGGCCTTCCGGAACACCGAATGGAACATTGGCCGGGTCAGTTTGCCGGTGAACGTATTCTGCTGGCTCGGATGGTAGGATCCGATCAGGGTCACGCCCCATGGCAGGCGATACAGGACCCCATGCCCAAAGCGCAGGGCCGGTTTCGGAAGCTCATGTCCCAGCTCCTTGCACGCCTTCAGATAATGATCGAACGCGATCTTCCCCAGCGCCACCACGACCTTCACCCGCGTCAGCAGCCGGAATTCTTCCATTAAATAGGGCCGGCAGGTCTCGAACTCCTTTGGCAGCGGCTTGTTGCCAGGCGGGGCGCAGCGCACGACTGCTGCGATGTAGCAGTCCTTGATGCGAAGCCCGTCATCTTTGTGCGTCGAGGTCGGCTGGTTGGCAAACCCGAAGGCATGGAGGGCTTCGTAGAGCCAGTCGCCGCTCCGGTCGCCGGTGAAGATTCGGCCGGTACGGTTCCCGCCATGGGCAGCCGGCGCCAGTCCCACGACGAACAGGCGGGCCGTGGGATCGCCGAAACCCGGCACGGGGCGGCCCCAGTAGGTCCAGTCCTGATATTGCCGGCGTTTTTCTTTTGCGATCCGCTCTCGGTAGGTGACCAGACGAGGACACTGTCGACAATCAGCGACGCGGCGTTGCAGGACCGTCAGGCTTCGCATGAAACGCAGTGTACCATGAGAGGCGGATCGCCTTGCCGCTACGACACTTTCCTGATAGCATGGGCGCAATGATTCACGCCGTGTTCACGCTTCTTGTCCTCACCTCCATGCTCGCTGCCGGTCCCGCATCGGCACAGCCTCCTTCCGACGCCCAAGCACAACCGTCAACGCCCCCGACATCCGAAGCTCCGGCTGCGCCTGCGACTCCTGTCCCAACCGGACCGGCTCCGGTTGTCCCACCGTCTCCACCGGATACCCCCGCTGCCGCAACTCCGGCAGCGCCGGCATCCGCCGCGACACCGCCGGCGCCACGGGTTTCCACCACGCCGGCCGCCCAGGCCAACGGCCATGCCGATGAGCCGGACAAGATGGAAGCGGTCGAGGCACCGGAGGCTCAAGAGCCGGACGACCAGCTCATTATTCTCCCGGAAATCAAGCGGGAAGGCCCGCGCCACTTCCTGAGTTCCTTCAAGCTGCCCGATAAGCTGACGTTCGGCGGACAGACCATTCCGGTCGATTCGTGGCAGGTGCGCGAGCGGATCGAGTACGAATTCTATCAATTCCTGGAAGACGAGGGCGAAAGCATCATCCTGGCGAAGCGGACGGGACGCTGTTTCCCGCCAGCCGAAAAACAACTGGCGGACGCGGGCCTTCCGGACGATCTCAAGTTCATGCTGCTGGTGGAAAGCAAATGCATCGCTGCGGCCTCTTCGTCCAAGAAGGCCTCCGGCCCCTGGCAGTTCATCGGGGCGACCGGCAAGCGCTACAAGCTCAAGAGCGATCAATGGAAGGACGACCGGCGCAACCTGGAAATGTCGACCGAGGCCGCGGTCAAGTACCTGCGGTATCTCAAAGACCTGTTTGACGGAGACTGGTTCCTGGCCATGGCGGCCTATAACGCCGGAGAAGAGCGGATCCGGAAGCAACTCAAGGCCCAGAAAGTGGATGACTACTGGAGGCTCCATCTCGTCCGCGAGACGATGCGGTACGTGCCGCGCATCATCGCCGCGAAGGAAATCTACTCCCAACCTGAAAAATACCTCGGGCTGACCAAACAGGACATGTATGTCCCGCTGGACACCGAAACCGTGACCGTGACGATCAAGGAACCGCAGAAGCATCTGGCCTCGCTCGCCAAGGAACTCGGGTCCTACTTCCTCGAGTTGAAACTGCTCAATCCGGAGATCAAAAAAGAGTACCTGCCGAAGGGCACCCACCAACTCAAAGTCCCCAAACAAGACTGCCCTGTCAAGTGCTTCAAGCAGGATAAGACTCCGTAAGTCCTGCGATGCGCATCGGCGTGCAAGAGCCGCGAGCGCGCGCGCTGCTGGGTCGGTTGCTGCGCGCAGGCCTGGCGGCAGTTGATCCCCGGCAGGCCGTTTCTCGCGTCGTCTCACGAACGAAAGCTGGAGTACGAATAGCAGGACGCCGCTACGATGTCCGTGGCTCCGGTAAAATCGTGGCTGTGGGCGCCGGCAAGGCGTCGGCGGCCATGGCCCTGGCGCTGGAACAGAGGCTCGGCGCGCGGCTGGCGGGTGGATTGGTCGCCGTCAAACGGGGCGCCGCCGCGCCGGCCGGACGCATTACCGTCGTGACCGCCGGCCATCCGGTGCCGGACCAGGCGGGGCGGAAGGCGGCCATGCAGGTGCTGGCACTGGTGAAAGGGCTGACACGTGACGACCTGCTGATCGTCCTCCTCTCCGGCGGCGCCTCCAGCCTGCTCCCCCTGCCTGCGCCGGGACTCACACTCGCGGACACACAGAAGACGACCGAACTGTTGTTGAACAGCGGCGCGGCGATCCGGGAGATCAATGCCGTCCGCAAACATCTCTCCGCAATCACGGGGGGGCGACTCGCCGCCGTGACCGGGGCGCGTGTCGTGACGCTGATTCTCTCCGACGTCATCGGCGACGACCTCGGCGCGATCGGCTCCGGGCCCACCGCACCGGACCCCACGACCTATGCGGATGCCTGCGCGATCCTGCGTCGCTTCCATATCTGGAACCTGGTGCCTGTTCGCGTCCGGCGCCATCTGCTCAGGGGCCGGCGCGGCAGTCTGGACGAGACGCCGAAGCCCGGTGCCCGGCTGTTCCGGCGCGTGCGGCACCATGTGCTCGGAAACAACCGGACCGCCGTCGAGGCAGTCTGCCGCGAGGCTGTCCGCGCCGGCCTGCGGCCGCACGTGCTGTCCCGGCCCATGACCGGCGACGTTCGGGAAGCCGCTGCGTCGTTCGGGCGGCTGGCTCATAAGATTGTGTCATGCGGCAAGTCCGTCCGGCCTCCTGCCTGTCTCATCGCCGGCGGCGAACCGACCGTCGTGGTGCGCGGCAGGGGACGAGGCGGGCGGGCGCAGGAATTCGCGCTGGCAGCGGCGATGGGAATCGCCGGCCTGCCGAACATCCGGATCGCGGGGTTCGGCACGGACGGCTCGGACGGCCCCACCGACGCCGCCGGCGCCGTGGTGGATGGCGGGACCGTTGCGCGAGCCGCACAACAGGGCATGGACGCAGCCGCTTTTCTTCGGCGCCATAACGCCTATTCGTTCTTCAAGCGGGCCGGCGGCCACATCGTGACCGGCCCGACCGGCACGAACGTGAACGATCTGTATCTGATGATTGTTCTGTGAGAAACGTTGGGCCAGTTGAGCCAGTTTGGCCGGTTGATTTGTTGCTAACTAAACCGGACGAGCTGGTCAACGGGCTTAACCGGCTAAACAGGCACAACGGGCTCAACTGACACAACGGACTCAACGGGCTAAACGGGTAAAACAGGCCCAACAGGCAAAACGAACCATGCCCTCGCCATTCATCATCCAATTGAAAGATTGCGCCGATCCCGCCCTCGTCGGAGGCAAGGCCTCGGGGCTCGGGGCGCTGCTTCGGCACGGCTTTCGCGTTCCGTCCGGCTTCTGCGTGACCACGGATGCCTATCGCGACGCGCTGCGCGACGCGGGCATCGATGCCGCGCTGCGCTGGAAGCAGGCACTGGACGGGACCGGATTTGAACGGGACCGCCTGCTGGACGACTGCCGCCAGGCCATCCGGTCGGCGGCCGTCGCAGACCCGTTGCTGCAGGCGCTCCGGAGCGAAATCTCGCAACGGGGCGGTGCGCGATGGGCCGTGCGCTCATCCGCCACCGACGAAGATGCCGACGACGCGACATTCGCCGGTTTGTACACCACCGTCCTCGACGTGCCGGCCGACGGACTCCGCGCGGCGATTCTCGACTGTTGGGCATCGATCTGGACAACGGCCGTCGTGGTCTACCATGAGCGGATTGGACGCCGGGAAGCTCCCGCCATGGCCGTCGTCCTCCAGCCGATGCTCGAGCCCCGGTCAGCCGGCGTGGCCTATTCCCGGCACCCTGTCACCGGCCGTCCGGATGTCGTGGTGATCAACGCCGTACGGGGGCTTGCCGAGCCGCTCGTGAGCGGGCGGGCCATTCCGGATCAGGTGGTGGTGCGGACCGGCGATACACCGCAGATTATCGAGCGCCACCCGGCCGATGCCGGACGTTCCCAGCCGGCCCTCCCGGACGGCGACGCCCTGCGGCTGGCGGAGCACATCCGTTCCATCGAACAGAAGCTCGGCCGTCCCGTGGACGTCGAGTGGGCGCTCGCTGACGGGACGCTGTGGTTCCTGCAGGCCCGCGCGATTTCCCCGATGCGCGCCACGGCCATGCTGACCGAGCCGATGTGCGTCTGGTCGCGCGCGAATTTCAAGGAAACCATGCCGGATCTTCCCAGCCCGTTGGGGCTCTCCTTCCTCCAGGAATTCATGGACCGGGCGATTCTCCGCCATTACCGGACGCTTGGCTGCACGATGCCGCCCGGCCTGTCGTCGGTTCGGATCATCCGCGGACGGCCCTACATCAATGTGAGCCTGTTTCAATTTTTCATGGCGCAACTCGGCGGCAACCCCGATTCGATCGTCGACCAGATGGGCGGGCAGCTCCATCCGCTGCCGATCCGCCCGCCGCGGCTGCCGCTGTGGAGACTGATCCCGGCCGGCCTCTGGATGGAGTGGCAGATGCGGCGCGCGGCGCGGGTGGCTCCGCGGTGGTTCGCCGACATCAAACAGATCGCCGGCGAACAGACGGTCGATTCGGTGCGGTCGCTCCCGCCCGCCGGCCTGCTGGCCAGGCTCGATCAACTCGGCCGGCAACTCTACGAGCGGGACCTGACCTTTCCGACCGTGGGGGGCGTCTCGCAAGGACTCTACGTGCTGCGCCTGTTGCTGGAGCGTCGTTTCGGGCTCGAGGGTCACGTCCTGCTCAATACCTCCCTCCAGGGGCGCAGCCAGGTCATCAGCGCCCAGCAGATTTTCCGCCTGATGGAGCTGGCCGAGACCGCCGGACGGGAACCGGCTGCCAGGACATTTTTCCTGACGGCACCGTGGGAGCCGTTACAATTTCGAGGCCGGTTGGCCGGCACGAAGTTCCTGCGGGACTTTGACGCCTACCTGGCCGATTATGGGCATCGGGCGGTCGGCGAATCCGACATGATGTCGCAGCGGTTTGCGGAGATGCCGGATTACCTGCTGGGGATCATCCGGACGCATCTGCACACGCCTCCTGCCAGGCCGGTCGCCGCCATGCGGCTCGAACAGGACGCGGCCCGCGTCGCCGCGCTGCGGCGGATCCGCGCCGGGTTCGGCTGGCGGGTGCACGAATGGCTCTTCTTCCGCTGGTGCCATGCGCGGCTGGCGCGCTATCTCGCCTTGCGTGAGGCCAACCGCCACGCCCTCATGTATTTTTCCATGGCCTCGCGCCGCCTGTTGCTTCTCATGGGAGAGCGCTTCGCCGCCAGCCGCATCTTCACTTCCCCGGACGACATCTTTTTCCTGACATCCGACGAGATCCGGGAGATCGTGCGTGAAGCCGGACGTGATTGGAAGGGAGTCGTCTCCTCGCGGCGGGCGGAACGGGAACGGAACGCATCGCTTGAAGCGCCTGACACGATCGTCGGAACCGGACCGTCCGAGACGCAGCCGGAATCGGGCCCTTCACTGGGAACGCTGACCGGTCTGCCCATCAGTCCTGGTTGCGTCGAAGGTCCGGCGCGTCTGATCCGCTCGCCGGACGATCGAGCCAGGGTGCGGTCGGGCGATATCCTGGTCGTGCCGGTCATCGATCCCGGCATGACGCCGTTGTTCGGGCTGGCCGCCGGAGTCGTGGCGGAAATGGGAGGCACGCTCTCGCATGGCGCGATTATCGTGCGGGAATACGGCCTGCCGGCCCTGGCGAACGTGCACGGCGTCATGCGACGGCTGGCGGACGGTGAACGGGTGTTGCTCGACGCCTCGCGCGGAGAAGTCAGACGGATCGAGACCAAGCCCTCCTAGCAAAGCGGATTGTGTGCGCGAAAAGAAAAAGGGGATGAGGCATGGACGCCTCATCCCCTGACGTGTCTCAGCGACCTTCGGGCGCTATTGCGCGGTGAAGTGGGTCCGACGATTGTTCTGGAAACACTCGTCGGTCGTCTCCATGCACAGCGGCTTCTCTTTGCCGTAGCTGACCACCTCGATCTGGGACGCCGGAACGCCGGCCTTCACCAGGTATTGCTTCGCGGCCTTGGCCCTGCGTTCGCCCAGCATCATGTTGTAATTGGATGTGCCGCGGCTGTCGCAGTGTCCTTCCACGAGGACCTTGCGCTTCGCATCGTCCTTGAGTTTGTGCGCCACCGCATCAAGGACAGCCCTGTCTTCCTTCCGAATTTTTGCCTGATCGTAGTCGAAATGCGCGTCCGCCAGGTCGGCCGCCCAGGCCAGGGGATCTTCGGGCGGCGCGGCGGCCTGGGCCACCATTTCCTCCTGCTTCGGAGGCGGCGGCGGTTCGGGAGCCGGTGGCGGCGGGGACGGGGGAACTGGTTGGGCAACTTCCTGCGTGCTTGAGACCGTCGTCTGGTTCTCGCTTGCGCAGGCGCCGAGCAGCGTGAAGACCATTACGCAGACCGGCAGGCAGGCCGGCACGCCTGCCAGCAAACAGGCGACACGAATGGCCGGCCGTTTTATCCCGTCACTCCCCTGTGTCATGCGCACCTATTGCGCCGCGAAATGGCCGCGGCGGTTCCGTTGATAGCAGTCCTCGTTCTGCTCGGTGCAGAGCGGCCGCTCCTTCCCGAAGCTGGTGGTCTGGATCCGCGAGCTGGCGACGCCCAGGTCCGCCAGATACTTTTGGACCGCTTTGGCCCGACGCTCGCCCAGGGCCAGGTTGTAACTGGAGGTGCCCCGCTCATCACAATGCCCCTCCACGAGCACCTTGCGCTTGCCATCCTCTTTGAGCAGCTTTGCGGCATCCGCAAGCTTGCCCTCTTCCGATTTGCGGATCGCAGATTTGTCGAAGTCGAAATGCACGTCGGTCAGGCCGGCTGCCCAGGCCAGCGGGTCTTCGGTCACCGGTGCCACAGCGGCCTCCGGCGCCATTTCCTGTTTCGGAGGCGGAGGCGGTTCAGGCGCAGGCGGCGGGGGCGGGGGCGGGGGTGGTTCCGGTGCAGGAGGAGGCGGAGGGGGCGGTTCAGGCGCAGGCGGCGGCGGGGCCGCGGCGGTTTCCTGCGACCCCGAAGTCGTTTGCTGGCTCGAGCTGCACGCAGCCAGCCCTCCCAGGACCATCAGCCCGGTGAACAATACCGCGGTCAGTGACACAACATGCTTGAGCGATAGCTTCATGCCGACCTCCACTTGAGTTGAGGAATATAAAAGGATGTATTAAAGAGCGGGGGTATCGGCATCGTCCCCTCGCTTATCGGGGAGTGTTGTCTCATAATTTGCCTCGATAGGCAAGCCTCGCTGCATTCTCAGGTCCTCAATCCGGTTGAGCGGTCTTTCCAACTGCCGGCGGCGCGTCGTCGTCAGCGCCTCGTACTCTTTTTGGGCGTCGCCGATGCGCTTGCCCACCAGTTCCAGCTTTCCCAGGAACTCGCCCCATTGCTTTTTGAAGTCGCCCAGCAACGACAGGATTTCG
>MHEU01000036.1:9535-11433 GCA_001805245.1 Nitrospirae bacterium RIFCSPLOWO2_02_FULL_62_14
CTGCTCCAGCGAGAAATTATCCACGGCTTTCCGGATGACCGCCAGGACGGCGAAGAGCGTCAGCGGCGAGCAGAAGACCACGCCCTGCCGGATGCCGTCGTCGAGGATGGCGCTGTCCTGCTCGTGGATAAAGGCATAGATCTGCTCGTTGGGGATGAACAGGAGCACGGAATCCACCGTATTCTGCTCGGGATTGATGTAATCCCGCGTGGACACCTCCTTGATCCGCGCCTTCACGTCCCGCAAAAAGTCCGTCCGGTACTTGGCCCGCTCCGGATCCGACTTGGCGTCCAGCAATTTGAGATAATTGTCCAGCGGAAACTTCACATCCATGTTGAGCGTGAGCTTGCGCGGGAGCAGGAACGTGAAATCCGGCCGGGAGCCGGACCCGGCGATGGTTTTCTGCTTCACGTAATTCACGTTCTCGACGAAGCCGGCCAGCCGCAGGACATCCTCCGCCATCCGCTCCCCCCATTGGCCCCTGGCCTTGGTGCTGGAGAGCGCTTCGCGGAGCGTGGCGGTGGTCTGCACGAGCGCCGCCGTATGCTCCGTCGCGGTCTTCAGTTGGGAGGCCAGTTGTCCGAACTTCTCGACCCGGTCCTTTTCCAGGTCCTTCACCAGCGTCGAGACCTTCTCGAGTTCCGTCGTCATCTGCCGCAACTGTTGATCGATGAGCCCCTTCTTGGCCTCCAGATCCTGGGCGTGCGTGTCCCGTTCGGCGTCCAGCTTGGACTTGGCCATCTCGAGAAATTTCGAGAGCGCGTCGAGCGACAGGCTCCCGAAGCTGGCCTTCATTTCCTCGGTCAGGTCCCGGGCCGCCCGGGCCTGCATCCAGCGGAGCGCAACGGCGACGAGCAACCCGCCAACCGCCACGCCGGCCGCCACGGCGCTGAGGATTTCGATCCAGTTCATGGGGCGAGCATGGGCCGACAGGGTTAAAAAATCAACTGCTTCGCCTGCCCAAATCACAGGTGACCAGTTTCTTGACGTACGGACGCTCTTGCCGTACTCTTGCCGGACCGATCCATCGTTTTTGCATGAGGAACCCATGAACGACGAGCAGCAGATGGTGACCGAGTTCCACCACACGTTCGATATCGCCGTGCACGCCCTGCCTCTCGTGCCGGATGAAGCGACCCGCGCGCTTCGCATCCGGTTGATCCAGGAAGAGTTCGATGAGCTGCGGGAAGCCCTGGGCCAGCGCGACCCCGTGGCCGTGGCCAAGGAGCTGGCCGACCTGCTCTACGTCGTGTACGGCACGGCGGTGTCCTGCGGGATCGACATGAAGCCTGTGTTCCGCGAGGTCCATCGGTCGAACATGAGCAAGGTCGGCGGCCACAAGCGGGCGGACGGCAAGTGGGTCAAGCCGGCGACGTATTCGCCGGCCCGCCTCGAGCCGATCCTCGTCGTGCAGACCGGCAAGGGAGGTGCGTGATGCGGCCACAGTGCCCCAAGTGCCAATCCATCTACGTGCGGAGGACGCACCGCGTGGGAATGCTTGAGCAGCTGATCAGCGCGTTCTATGTCTACCCCTTTCGCTGCCAGCTCTGTTCCGCCCGCTTCTCGTTCTTTCAGTGGGGCGTCCGGTACGACAAGCAGGAGGATATGCGCCAGTATGAGCGCATCGGCGTGCATTTCCCGGCGCTGTTCAGCAGCGTGAAAACGGTCGGCAAGGGCGTCGTCACGGACGTGTCCGTGGCGGATTGCGCGCTGGAAACCACGTTGCCGCTGAAACAGGGAGAGGCCCTAAAGCTGGAGTTGTATGCCAAGAGCGGCCGGCCGCCGATCATCGTCGCCAAAGCCGTGATCCGGTCCGTCCGGTCGGGGAGGGTGGGCCTCCAGTTCGTCGAGGTGTCGGATGCCGACAAAGCCCGGCTGAACCGGCTGGTCGGCGACAT
>MHEU01000036.1:11442-26492 GCA_001805245.1 Nitrospirae bacterium RIFCSPLOWO2_02_FULL_62_14
CCCGAAATGCAAAAAATATTTCACCAAGCGGGTCCTGATCGAAGGGGCCGAGGATCCAACCTCGACCCTGGCGGGCCTGTCTGCCTACCGCTGCCAGCTCTGCGACGAACTGTTCCGGGCCCGCAAGCCGGCCCTCCAGCCGGCGCCGGCGCCGCAAGGGAGCACGAGCGCGGAGCTGGCCAACATCACCAACCGTCAGTACGTGCGCGTGGCGGCCAAATTTCCGGTCACCTTTGTGATCAGCCGGATCAGGCAGGAAGGGACGGTGACCGAAATAGCGCTGGGCGGCTGTTCGCTGGAGGTCAATGTCGTCCTGGCCATCGGCGCAAAGTTCAGAATGGATATCCGCATCTCCGAGAACGAGCCGCCCCTGGTGGTGGACCAGGCGCTCGTGCGGTCGGTCCGCCCGACGGGATTCGGAATTCAATTCATGGAGATCCAGGACGCCGAGAAAGAGCGTCTGGGCCGGCTCCTGGAAAAACTGCTGGCCGTTCTTTTGGGCTGACGCCGCAAGGAACAGGCGTGGTGCACGCAAGGAACTCGATGGAGATTCGGTGTCCTCGCTGCGGCAGGGATTTCGTCCGGCGGGTTCAACAGAAAGGGCTCGCCGAAATCGTCGCCGGCGCGGCCTGTCTGTATCCCTTCATGTGCCAGCTCTGCGCCCACCGGTTCAGAGCGTTTCACCGGGGAGGCCGTCACACCGGGCAGTCCGTCGACCAACGCCGGTATGAACGCCTCAGCGTCAATTTCCCCGTGACGTTTTTGATGGACGCGGGACAGGGAAACGGAACGACGCTGGACATCTCCATGGAGGGCTGCGCGTTCAAGAGCGGGACGCCGCCGCCGGCCGGCACCATCCTGGCGATTCTGCTGCAGGCGCCGAGCCTGGAGCGCCCCCTGGCCGTGGAGGCCGCCGTCGTGCGGTCGGTCCGATCCATGTATATCGGAGCGGAGTTTCTCCGGCTACGCCCCGAGGAGCAGTACCGTCTGACGCAGTTCACCGCAGGCATGTTGACCGACCGCCGCATCAAGAACGATGCGGCCTCGCAGTGAGGGAGGCTTCGTGAAGCAGATCCTGTGCCCTAAATGCGGTAAGGATTTCGTCCGGCGGACCCTGCGCAAAGGCGCTCACGAGTTCCTGTTGAGCGTCCTCTACGTCTACCCCTATCGCTGCCAGTTATGCGCCCACCGATTCCTGTGGTTGGAGCTGGGCAAGCGGTACAACGAATCCGCCATCGACAAGCGGCAATACGAGCGCGTCGAGACCACCTTCCCCGCCACCTTCGTCGGAGAAAAGGCCAGCGGCGCCGGCACCGTCACGCGCCTTTCGCTCGGCGGTTGCGCGTTGGAGTCTCCGCTCAAGCTGATGGAGGGCATGATGTTCAATCTGCGGCTGCAACCCCCCGGCATCAACCCGGCCATCAATGTCGAAACCGCCATCGTGCGGTCGGTCCGGCCTCCCATTGTCGGGCTGGAGTTTCTGCGCATCCATTCCAACGAACAGTTCCGCCTCATCCAGTTCGTGGCGGGATTGCTCACCGCCCACCGGAAAGTCGAGTAGCGAAAGCCTGCGAGACGTGCGGGACAAGCGCGACTTGCGAGACTCGTCGCTCTTACCAGTCTCGCTTTTCGCGCATTTCTCGCCACTCTCGCGAAGTAGCGCTCAGCACTTCACAAGTAAATTGTCGATGAGGCGGATGCGGCCGATCCGGATTGCGCCCAGCAGCACGGCGCAGTCGCGTATGTGCTTGAGCGGTTCCAGGGTGTCAGGGTCGCAGACGGCGAGATAGTCGATCCCGGCCAGAGATTCCTTCCCGACGACCTTGCGCATGACCTGTTGAATTGCGGCTCCGGAACGGCCCCCGGCGAGAATGGCCGCGCGGCCCGCTTTCAGCGCCTGAAACAGCGCCGGCGCCGCACGGCGCTGCACCGGGGTGAGAAAGACATTGCGCGAGCTGAGCGCCAGGCCGTCCGCCTCGCGCACGGTCGGGTAGACGATCACGCGCGCGCCGAGGTTCAAATCCTCGGCCAGCCGTGTGATCAGCGCCGCCTGCTGAAAATCCTTCTGGCCGAAAAAGGCCGCCGCCGGACGCACGAGCGTCAAGAGTTTCGTCACGACCGTGGCCACGCCGTCAAAATGGCCCGGCCGCTGTTCGCCTTCCCACCGGCGAGCCAGCCTCGGCACCGACACGGTCGTTTGAAACCCGTCCGGATAGATCTCGTCGACATGCGGCGCAAAGAGCACGTCCACGCCTTCCTTCCTGCAGAGGGTCGCGTCGGCCTTGGGCTTGCGCGGATAGCGCGCGAAATCCTCCTTCGGCCCGAACTGCGCGGGGTTGACGAAGAGGCTCACGACGACCGCGTCGCAGGAAAGGCGCGCCACGCGAATCAGCGCGCGATGGCCTGCATGCAGCGCGCCCATTGTCGGGACCAGGCCGATCGTGACGCCCTCGCGGTGATGCGCGGCCGACCAGGCAGCCATGGCCTGTACGGTTCGAATGGTCTTCATCAGGACGATGCGGCGGTGTTACCGCTGCAGGTGGGACGGGAGCCATACCGTGTGCCCGGTTGAGGATGCAGCCGGCGGACCTGGTGCGAATCCATAAGCTGTGCGAGCAGTTGCGACACTGACTGCTTGAGTACGGGATGGACCAGCGTCGGCTCCAATTCCATAAGCGGCTCCAGCACGAACCGGCGCAGATGCAGGCGGGGATGCGGCACGGCGAACTCCGGTTCCTGAATCACCCGGTCGCCGTACAAGAGTATATCTATATCCATCGTGCGCGGGCCGGAACGGTGCTCAGGATCGCGTCCCAGCGACCGTTCGATTTCGCGGCAGACCGCCAGCAGGCTTTGCGGCGTGATGTCGGTCTCGATTTGCACCACCCCGTTCAGAAACCAGTCTTCGCCGGGGGCGCCGGCATCGGCCACCGGCTCTGTTTCGTACAGCGACGACACGGCGATCAGCTGCGAGTGCGGCAGCAGGCTCAACAGGGTGACCGCCCGGTCGCAGAAATCCACCCGATTGCCGAGGTTAGATCCGAATCCGATGAAGACCGTTTCACGCGCCATTTTTCTTTTTCTCTACCCGGCGGGGTGGCCGAGTCGGGCCTGACTGCGCCTCTTAGGCTTGTATCCCGAGGTGAGGGGAAAGGCGCGGAACCTTTTCCCTCACCTTTCACTCCCTTTTAGCAGGACGGCCTGTTAATCCAAGCGGCGCTGGGTTGGCCTAACTGCGGCCGTCGAGCGAGCACATTCCGATCGTGCGCGCTCCGGGAGCACAAGGCCGACCCAGCGACGCTCCTACCAGCCTGCCTTCTTCATCCGCTCCACCGCTTCCGCCAGCCGTTCCTTCGTCGTGCACACCGTCATGCGGATATAGCCCTCGCCCGGCGCTCCGAAACCGTTTCCCGGCGTCGTGACGATCCCGGCCTTCTCCAGCAGGTGCGCCGTGAAGGAGGCGGACTTGTAGCCCTTGGGCACCTTGACCCAGACATAGAAAGCGGCGGGAGGCGCGTCCACCTCCAGGCCGAGTTGTTTCAAGCCCGGCACCAGCACGTCGCGCCGCTCCTGGTATGCCTTCCGCAACCCATCCGTCACGGAGTCGTCCAGATTTAAGGCCGCGATGCCGGCCTCCTGTATCGCCTGGAAGCACCCCGAGTCCAGGTTGCTCTTGATCTTGAGCAGGCCATTCAGCACCTGCTTGTTGCCCACGGCAAACCCGATCCGCCAGCCGGTCATGTTGTAGGTCTTCGACAGCGAATGGAATTCGATGCCGACGTCTTTCGCGCCCTCGACCTCCAGAAAACTTGCCGGACGCTTGCCGTCGTAATACACCTCCGAATAGGCCGCGTCGTGGCAGATGATGATCTTGTGCTTTTGCGCGAAGGCGACGGCCTCCCTGAAAAAGTCCTTGCTCATCACGACCGACGTCGGATTGTTCGGCGAGTTGAGGAACATCAACTTCGCCTTTTTGGCAACGCTCGCCGGGATGGCCTTCAAGTCGGGGAGGAAACCGGTTTTCTTCGTGAGCGGCATGAGGTGCACCTTGCCGCCCGCGAATTTGGTCGCCACGGGATAGACCGGATAGCCGGGGCTCGGCACCAGCACGACATCGCCACGATCCACGAAGGCGAGCGGGATGTGGCCAATGCCCTCCTTCGAGCCGATCAGCGTGAGCACCTCGGAGACCGGATCCAACGTGACGTTGAACCGGCGCCTGTACCAGTCCGCCACGGCCTTCCGGAACGAGAGCATGCCTTCATAAGACGGGTATTGATGGTTCTTCGGATCGGCAGCCGCGCGGCTCAGCGCATCAATAATAAGTTTCGGGGTCGGCAAATCCGGATCGCCGATGCCCAGGTTGATAATATCCACCCCGCGGGCGATCGCCTTCTGCTTCATCTCGTCGATCGCCGCAAACAGATAAGGCGGCAGGGTCTTGATGCGTGTTGCGTACTTGATCGGAAATCCGGCCATTCGAGTGTGCTCCTTTCACCTATGTATGCGAGATGGCAAGCTACAAGCGTGCATGCTGACAAGTTTCCGGATGTCAGCTTGTTCCTTGCCAGCTTGCCGCTAGCGCCCGCACAGCCTACCGCATGGCACCGACTGCAATCAATCGGACCGGTTGACCGCCCAGGTGAATCGAGCTACTCTCAATCAGACTGGAATAAAAATGTTGCTTCTTTTGGAGTTTTCCATGATGGGCATTGCTCTTTACAAAAGATTGAACCCGTCGACTTGTTTTAAGCTGATTTTTCTTCTCGTCATAGTACTGTCGACGGCTACTTTGACGACTTGGGCACAGAGCACAAACCGCCAAATTGCTTTCGTTGGAGAACACCAGGGTGGGCTCTACCTCTTGAATTATTCGACTTTGCAACTTCAGAAAGTGAATGTAGGTCTCCCGGAAGTTGGAGATCTCGACTACTCACCGGAGCAGAAGCGGCTTGCATTTGAAGGCTCGGGCGGACATCACCAGAATGGATCGCTCTACTTGTTGAATTTGAATGACCTGAAAAAGGAACGTATTTTTTCTGGTGATAGCGTAAAAAAGCCCCTATATCGCCCAAAATTTGACCCACTTGGACAGCATCTGTATGCAGTAAACTACTTCGAGGGAATCAAAAAGTATTCCCTTTCGAAAAAGACTTGGGAGCCAATACTGGTCAGGGGTATTCCGTCCATAAATCCTCAAGGGCTGGCCTTCTCAAAATCCGGACAAAGAGTGGCAATTTCTCCTGGTGATCTTCGTGGCCTTCTCATTGCCACAGTGAAAGAGAGCACGTTCTATGTCGAAGAACATATTTTAGCTGACCTCAGTTGTACACCACCGCAATGGATTAATGAGCAAACGCTTATATTCGCAGGGAGAAAGGCCCCAGGGCTCCAGTACCTCTGGAAATTTGATCTCCAGTCGAAAAACCTGACTCAGTTAACAACGTCTCCTATGGGAACGCGGGATCATCTTTCTCTCTCTCGTGACGGAAAAACAATCGTGTTTACGGGTACCGACGAGAACTTTGAGTGGAGAATTTGGGAAATCATGACCGACGGAACACAGTTAAGAAAGTTGACGAAAGGGGGTAATCTTACATCGCATTTGTCGCCAGTGTGGATAGAATGATTTATCCATGGAGAAAATGGATAGAGTTTGCAGTATATCCGGCTGCCATTCTGACTGACCGCTTTCATGTCTCTTGTAAATAAAATGACGAGTGGGCCTTCACATCTTTCCGGCTTTCCCCAAGCAGCCATTGCCGCGCTGGAGCAGGGGAATACCATCGAGGCGATCAAGATCGTCCGTCTGGATCGGGGTCTTGGCCTGAAGGAATCGAAGGACCTGGTGGATGCTTATCTGAAGAGCCGGCCCGATCTGCAGCGACGCTTGGAGGCCGCGCAAGCTGAGGCGCGACAGGGGTTCGTGCGGTGGCTGATCCTCTTTCTTGCGCTTGCCGCGACGGCGGCATACTTCGTGATGCAGGGAAAATGATCGATCTCTCTCGCACACCGGTAAGGCTCTTCCTCGTTCTTCTCACTGCTGCGTGGCTTATCTTGTCACCCTCTGTGCCCAGGGCGGATGCCGCCGTTGTCACAGGCTCATGGAAAACACAAGCCGAGTCCTGCACCATGGTCCTGGAAGAAAAAGACCGTTCGGTCTACCATCTCCGCATGGTTCAGCCGCGCGGTGGGGCAAAGGCCCCGTGCGTTCCCTCGGCCGAGGCCTTTACGAACGCCTTCGGCCGCGTTATGCAGGACGCAGCTCCGTTCCAGAAACAAGGCAGGGAGACGGTCCGCATCTTCCTCGGCCGCCTCATCGAGTTGCCGGAGATATCGAAAGAGCTGTCGTCGTCGGCCCGTCAGGCCAAGGAATGGAATCTCGCCAGCGGAAAGCCGGTGCGCGGCAGCGAGAACGTGTTCGTCGGCCGCCTGCTCCTGAAGAGCGAAGCCCTGCGTGAATTGCTGGGCGGGCTGAAACTCGCCCGCGTCAGCGTCGAGAAGGTCCTGATTCCCTCGCGTGACATGGTGAACCGATGGAAGCGCGGGGCGTCCTATCCCAACAAACGCGTCCCCTACGACTGCCTGCTGTGGGTGGAAGTCGCCGCGTCCAGGTAACTTCCGGAGCCGTGTTCGAGAACAACCCCTCCGCCGCCTGTCAAGTTTTCGCTTGTTTTCAAAAAGCGCGGGAAGCATGAGAGGCTGGCACCGGCCGGGGAGCTTCCCTACAATAATCCCATGCTTCGTCGCATCAAAACCTCCGACGACCTGGCCTGGCTCCTGGGCCATTCCCATTCATTCCACGGCGGCCAGATCAACGAGCTGCACGTCCGCAAGCAGCGCATGTTCGACGAATCCTCGGGGCGCGAAGTCGTCGCCGGCACGACCCTGACCGCCGTCATCCGTTACGAAGTCGCCGCAAGGGGTCCCGAAGGACTCTACGCCGTGACGCGCGTGGCGCGGCTCACGATGCGGGGCGTCACCGATTTTTCCATTTTCGAGCAGGAAGGCGCCGACTGTTCGGAGATCCACACGATCCACGCCGAAGCGGTCGGCGGGCGGTTGCGCTTCTGGTTCGATCCGCGCGGTGAGTTTTACGTGGTCTGCGACGAGGCCGAATTGGACGAAGTATCCAGGCCGGGACACGCGCGCCCGATTCGCGCTGGCATGTCCGAGTGGACCTTTCAAGCCAGGACCGGCGAACTGCCGACCGTCGAGTGGCTGCTGAAGCATTTGGATCGCGCCGGCCTGCCCTGCTCGTGGCGGGCGGTGAAGCGCACGACGCGCCCGCACCCGACCCTGCGCTGGGAAGGCTACCTGATCCCGGCCGCCGTGCGCGAGTCCGGCGCCCCCACCGGTCTGCATGTCCAGACTTACGGCCGGCTGGACGACTGCGATTTCGGCATCACGCTTCGCGCCATTGATCCCCACGAAAACGGCACCGGCCGGCTGCTCGTCGTCCTCGCCGATATCATCGCACGCAATTTCTCCGGCACCTGTCTGTCCGGCAACCAGGTCATGGAACGCGACGAATGGCTGGGCGAACCGAACGCTGGACGGACCGCTACGTTTGATGAATTAAACCCGTAACAGAACTCAGAGCGTCATCAAGTCATAAAGTCGAAAGTCTTCAAGTCACCTGGACTTTATGACTTTACAGACTTTCGGACTTGATAGACTTTGGGACGGTGTTTTAGTGCGAGGAGAGACGGGAACCGTTCTTCGGGCCATTGTTCTGCCCGTTTTTCTGATTAATACATTCCACCAGATGCCAGAACCGCAGCGGGTTGACCTTTTCCTTATTGGCCACCATAAGCGACGTGCCTTCCAGCACGTGATGCAGCGAGAGGTCGGTCCGGAACCCGATGTGCTTGCAGAGCGGGGAGATCGCCTTTTCGACGGCCGCGATCAGCTTGTTGCCGTTGCTGAAGTGATTGAGCAGGATGATCCGCCCGGCGGTCCGGCAGACCCGGATCATCTCGGCCATGACCTTCCGGTAATCCGGCACCGCGGTGACGACGTAGGCGGCCACGACGGTGTCGAAGCTGTCGTCCGGAAACTTCATGTTGCCCGCGTCCATCTGGTGCAGCTCCACGTGTGAAAGACCGAGCGCGGCAGCCCGTTCCCGCGCCTTGTCCAGCATGCCGGACGAGAGATCGATCCCCGTCACGCGGCAATGGGATGGATACAGCGGGAGGGAGAGGCCGGTGCCCACGCCGACTTCCAGGATCCGTTCATCGGGCGTGACGTTCAGGTTGCGGACGGCCGACTCGCGGCCCTCATGAAAGACTTTGCCGAAAATGTGGTCGTAGACCGACGCGTAATTCGAATAGACGCGCTCGACTTTTTTCAGATCCATTGACTAAATCCTCGTGTGACAAAAAGCGCGCCTAATTTAACTAAACGAACGTCGAGAGTCAACCTCAGTCTGCGAGACGCGCGGGACGGGCGTGACTTGCGCGACTCGCGTTTCCCGCCTGTCGCGCCTTTCTCGCCAGTCTCGAGGCACACCATTCATCGTTCAGCATTGATTCGTGCTATCGTACCGTCCCATGCTGCTGGCCGGACTCTTCGCAGGCTGTCTCTTCGTCGCCCTGGTCGCAGGCGACTGGTGGCGGTTCTCGCGTTCGACGGCGGCGGCCAGCCGGTACGGCTGTCCCGTCGCACGCGCCGAAGAGACCCTCCCGGTTCAGCCGGAGCGCGCTCCCTCCGCCCGGTTCGATCCGGACGGGCTGCTGTCTCTCGATCACGGGAACGCGCGATTGTTTCCCGACGAGCGCCGCATTCTGCTGCGCCCTCACTCCAGCCGCTTCCCGTCGCAATTCCGCACCGCCTGGCCGCTGAAAGGGGTGATCGAGCTGGACGCAGCAAGCGGCGACATGCATCTGCGATGCGTCAAACTGATGCCCTGGTCGTCGGCCTTGTTGACGCTCCTGTGGTTCGCGATCGTGGGCGTCGGGACGCTGGCCTTCGTCGTCCGCTTCCTGACTGGCGACGACGCCTTCTCGCTCGGCAGCCTGGTGCTCGGCCTGGGCGTCACCGCCGTGGGCCTGCTGGTGCTGGTGTTCGGGCTGGTGACGGTCTCGCTGGCCTACCGGCTGGAGGATCAGCGGCTGATGCAGGCGTATCAGGAGCTGCGAGCCGTGCTCGCGGGCGGGAGCCCGCCGGCTCAGCCGGATGTAAAGAGCGACAGGAAGTGATCGTATTCCGGAGCGAGATCGAGGGACTGCCGCGACCTGGCCAATCCGGTGATGATACCGCGGTGCTTTTGATTCAATCCCGATTCGGCGAAGGCCTTCCGGTACTCCAGCCACCGACCGGCTGGATCCGATGCAAGACGCGCCCGCTCCTCCGGCGTCATCGCCTTGAGGGCGGCGGTCAACTGCGCGATCGCTTTCTCCACGCTGTGGTAGGGAGGCGCCAGCTTGAGGCCGGCGTAAAAGACCTCCAGATGACGCCGGAATTCCTCGCGGAGCGTCTGAACCGGATCTGACGAAGCGGGTTGCGTCATCGGCGGGAGCATACGGCGGCGCCTGGGACGAAGGCAAGCGGCGGTTGACCCTTCGGATTGCGTACGTTATTCTGCGGGCATCTTCAGCGGCAGCGAATCCTTTGCCCAACGCATGGCTCTAATGTTCTAGTCAGGGAGCGCCCGTGCTGCGCCGTTACGCAACCTTCATTGTGCATTACCGGGTGGCGGTCATGCTGATCGCCGCCGCGGTCACGATCTTCTTTTTCACCAGGATCGGCAATCTCCGCGTCGTGGTGGATCCGAACGACAACCTGCCGCAGGAACACCCTTACGTCGTCGCCAGCAACGAAATCGAACGGATCTTCGGGGGGCGGAACCTGGTCGTCATCGGCGTGGAGAGCGCCTCCGGCGATGTGTTCCGGCCCGCGGTCCTTGCCAAGATCCAGCGCATCACCGACGGCGTGCTTGAGATCCCCGGCGTGATCCGCAGCAACGTCATCAGCCTTGCCGCTCGCAAAGCCAAGGACATCGCCGGCACCGAAGAGGGCATGGTGGTCCGGCAGCTGATGGAAACCGTGCCGCAGACGCCCGACGAAATCGCGCAGCTCAAACGGGCGGTCTACGCCAACCCCACCTACATCAATTCGATCGTCTCCCGCGACGGCAGGATGGCGTTGATCATCGCGGACTTCAGGTCCGGCAAGGGCTTCAAGGGCTACCGGCCCATCAAGGAAGCCGTCGACCGGGTCGTCGACAAGGAGCGCGACGACAGCGTGAAGATCTACCTCAGCGGCATTTCGATCAACCTGGCCTGGCTGGAAATTTATTCGCAACAGATGATCGTGCTCTTCTTTACCGCGCTCGCCATCGTCATCGTCATCTCCTATCTCTCGTTCTGGTCGTTCCAGGGCACCATCGTGCCGGTGATGACCGGCCTGATCAGCGTCGTGTGGGGCCTGGGCGTGATGGGCATGCTGAATATCCCGATGGATACATTCAACGCAACGACGCCGATCCTGATCATGGCCATCGCGCACGGCCACTCGGTCCAGATATTAAAGCGCTATTACGAGGAGTACGGGCGCCTGCACGACAGCTCGGCCTCCGTGATCGAATCGCTGGCGCGGGTCGGTCCGGTGATGCTTACCGCCGGCAGCATGGCCGTGGCGAGCTTCCTGGCCCTGACGGCCTTCCCGACCCTGACCATCCGGGTCTTCGGCATCTTCACGGCCATCGGCGTGCTGGCTGCCATGATCGTGGAAATGACCTTCGTGCCCGCGTTCCGCTCCATGATTCCAGCCCCCAAACGCTATGAGGTCGAGCGCGAGCGCATGCGGGATATCTTCGACCGGTTTCTGGAAAAAATCGGCCACTGCATCGTCGCGGGATGTGGGCGGGCCATCTTTGGAACCGTGCTGGCGGGATTGCTCCTGCTGGCGCTCGGCATCCATCTCCTGAACATCGACAACAGCCTGAAGGGAAATTTTTCTCCGGACAGCCAGGTGCGCCGGGACGACGTTCCGCTCAATGCGGGCATGGGGGGGACCAACACGCTGTACCTCCTGATCGAGGGGCCGGGGCCGGATGCCATCAAGAACCCCGCGGCGCTGCGCGCGATGGAAGCCGTGCAACAGCACCTCGAGCAGACCTATCAGACGGTCGGCAAGACCCAGTCGCTCGCCGACTTCATGAAGAAAATGAACAAGGCCATGCACGCGGACGATCCGAAGGAGGACCGGCTGCCGGACACGCGCGAGTTGAACGCGCAATATCTGCTGCTCTATTCCATGTCGGGCGATCCCGGCGACTTCGACACCTACGTGGACTACGAATACAAGTCGGCGGTCATCTGGGCCTACCTGAAAACCGACAGCACGGCCGTCATCGAGCAGATCATCGCCGAGCTGCGTCCCTTCGTCGCCAAGCAGTTTCCGCCCGACTACACGATCAGCATCGGCGGCGGCATGGCCCAGGGCGCGGCGCTCAACGAAGTCATGGTCAAGGGCAAGCTGCTGAACATCGGCTCGATCGCCGCGAGCATCTATGTCATCTCGTCGGTGGTGCTGCGCTCCGCGCTGGCCGGCCTGTTCGTGTTGATCCCCCTGACCCTGGCGGTCCTGGCAAACTTCGGCGTGATGGGCCTGGCCGGCATCCGGCTGGACATCGGCACGGCGGCCGTCTCCGCCATGGCCGTGGGCGTCGGCGCCGACTATGCGATTTATCTGATCTACCGGCTGCGCGAGGAGATGGCCAAACACGGGGACGTGGACCGCGCGGTCACGACCACGCTGGCGACCGCCGGCAAGGCCGTGACGTTCGTCGCCCTGGCCGTCGGCTCCGGCTATTCCGTGCTCATGCTGGGCGGGCTGGGCATGCACCAGCGCCTCGGTTTCCTCGTGGCCGTCGCGATGGCGGTGAGCTGCCTGGCCGCCATCGCCCTGCTGCCGGCCATTCTGCACCGGCTGAAACCAGGGTTCGCATTCGGCAAAAGCGGCGCGCCGGTTGCCGCGCAGGCACGGGACGCAGGGCTCGACCCTTCGACAAGCTCAGGGCCCCTGTCGAGAGCCACTGGGTCGAACGACCGAGCACAGTCGAGGGGGGCGCAAGGCTAAATCAGAAAGGACCGGATATGAGACCACCATCGACACATCTCTTCGCCGCCGTCATGCTGATCGGTGCCGCCGCCTTGGCAGCGCCGGCCTCGGCGGAGGAACCATCGGCGCGCGACATCATGGAAAAGAATTTCTACGTGACCAAGATCAAGCACATGCTCAACGAGAGCACCATGACCCTGACCAACGACAAGGGCCAGCAGCGCGTCCGCAAGACGCGCAGCGTGAGCCTGCTCCAGCCGAACGGAATCGACAGCAAGATCATGATCCGGTTCCTCCAGCCGGGCGATGTCGAAGGCACGGGCTACCTGCAGGTGCAGCACTACGACGGCGAGGACGACATGTGGATCTACCTGCCGGCGCTGAAGAAGGTCCGCCGGCTGGTCGCCAACAACAAGAAGGACAGTTTCGTGGGATCGGATTTTTCGTACGGCGACATTCTGGTGCCGGTCGTGGATACCTACCAACACGTCATTCTCAAAAGCGAAGCCCTCGACGGGGAGGACTGCTGGGTCATCGAATCCGTCCCGGCCTCCGAGCAGATCCGGAAGGACTACGGCTACGGCAAGAAGACATCGTGGATCCGCAAGAGTAATTTCATGGAAAAAAAAGTCGAGTTCATGGATACCGGCGGCCGGCCGCTGAAGACGATGGTCGTCCCGGAGATCGTCGAAGTGGACGCCGCCGGCCACAAGTGGTGGGCCTTGAAGCGGGAGGTCAAAAACCTCCAGACCGGGCACAGCACGCTCCTGATCTTCGAAAACCTCGACACGAAAAAGCCGGTAGGGGAAGACTTCTTCACGACACGCTATTTGGAGCGTGAAAAGTAACCAGTGATGAGTGATCAGTTTTGAGTGTTGAGTTGAGAACGGCTGATTTCACACTCATCACTCGTTACTCATCACTCGCTGCTATTGCGCTCGCCGCGATCCTGCTCGCGCTGCCGACGTGCCTGTTCGCCGCCGATCCCTCGCTGGAGCCCGCGACGCCCGCGCCACCGGAGGAGCCACCATCGGCCACAACTGCCTGGATCGACAAACTGGGGCTCGGCGGGTTCGTCCGGAGCGACTACTATTCGGCTTCCAAGCGGCTGGACGACCAGAGAAGTCTTCCGGGCCTCACCTTCCAACCCAAGGCGCTTCCCAAGTTCGGATCATGGGGGGACGCTAAAATAGAATGGCGGATCACCGACGACAATCTGCGCAACGACAGCCGGTTCCAGGGCCGCATGCTTGAGGGCTACACGAATTTCTATTTCGGCAACGTGGACCTCCGTGTAGGCAAGCAGATCATTACGTGGGGGCGTGCCGACGCGCTCAATCCGACCGATGTGCTGACGCCGAAGGACTTCACGCTGCTCTCCGCCAGGGACGAGGAGGAGCGCCGGATCGGCACCGCCGCGCTCAAGGCCAACTATTATCGCGGCGACTACACGCTGTCGTTGATCTGGCTGCCGATCTTCAATCCCTCGACGATTCCGTTGACGGCCCCGCCGGGATTCCAGATCACGGAGGACAAGCGCTCGCAGGGCCGGTGGACCGAGCAGGGCTTCGCCGCCAAACTCGACCACACCGGCGGCGACTTTGACTGGTCGGTCAGCTACTACTACGGGCTGGACGTGATCCCAACAGGCCACTCGACGACGCCGACACTGACGGAGCTCACGCATAATCGCATCCACATGGTCGGCGCGGACTTTGCGAAGAACCTCGGCCGATTCGGTGTGCGCGGCGAGGGCGCCTACGTGCATACCCAGGACCCGGACGGAACCAACATCGACGTCAAGAACCCCTATGTCTATTACGTGCTGGGCGTGGACCACGACGTCACGGAAGACCTGAACATCAACCTGCAGGCCTATCAGCGATTCATCATCAATTACCAGGACATGTTCAAGATTCAGGATCCGGCGGTGCGCAACATAGCGGTGCTCAACGTGATCTTCCAACAGCAGATGGACCGGATTCAGGAAGGGCTCAGCGGGCGGATCAAGGCCCAATGGTGGAACGATACGCTGGAGGCGGAGCTGCTGGGCGTCTGGAATGCCAACCGGAGCGATTTCTTCGTGCGCCCCTCCGTGTCCTACGCCTTCACCGACAGATGGAAGGGCTTCATGGGGTGGGACGTGTTCAACGGCCGCAAGGAGTCGCTCAATGGATTTCTGCAGAACAATTCGGCGTTCTTTGCCGAGCTCCGCGCGACGTTTTGAAGAAGGTTGAGGTTCAGGCTGAGGTTGAGGAGGATGAAAAATCTTTACTAAGCCTTAGCCTAAACCTCAACCTTCCGTATGGTATTATCCACCTCATGTCGCAGCAGGCAACCGATCAGCTTCCCGACCGTTCGACTCGCGAGCGGATCAGGACCGTCGCCGTTGACGCCGCGCGCCAGGCCGGCGCGATCCTGAACGAGTACGCCAAAAACGGGTTCCGCGTCGAGCACAAGGCCGCGCTCAATCTCGTCACTGATGCGGACACCCATTCGGAGCAGGCGATCGTGGACGCGATCGGCCGCACGTTTCCCGACCACGAGATTCTGGCAGAAGAACGGGGACGGGCGGGGAGCACGTCCCCGTACAAATGGATCATCGATCCGCTCGACGGCACGACCAATTTTGCGCACGGCTTTCCGGCCTACGCCGTCTCGATCGGCGTGGAATACCAGGGCCGGTGCATCCTGGGCGTCGTCTTCGATCCGACGAGGCAGGAGCTGTTCGTCGCCGAGGCCGGCGGAGGCGCGACGCTGAACGGCAAGCCGATTCACGTCTCGCACACCCCCAAGCTCGATGGCGCGTTGCTGGTCACCGGCTTTGCCTACGACATCCGGGTGAGCAAGCAGAACAATCTCGATCACTTCGCCAACTTTGCGTTGCGCGCGCAGGGCATGCGCCGCATGGGCGCGGCCGCGATCGATCTCTGTTACGTCGCCTGCGGCCGGTTCGACGGATTCTGGGAGCTGAAACTCAATCC
>MHEU01000036.1:26542-29939 GCA_001805245.1 Nitrospirae bacterium RIFCSPLOWO2_02_FULL_62_14
GTGGGACACAGCCGCCGGATCCCTCATGGTCACCGAAGCGGACGGACACATGAGCGACTTCAAGGGCGGGCCCTTTTCGATTTACGGCCTCGAGCTCGTGGCCAGTAATCACCACATCCACAACGAAATGGTGGAAGTCCTGAACCGGCCTTCGGTATGATGCCTCTCGCGCAAAGCAGGTGACATGGCGACACAGACCCCTCCAGATCAGCCGGGAAACGGCCAGACCGTCTCGAAGGAAGTCGAATTGTTGCGCGTGCTGATTGCCCGCGAGGGGAAACAGGTCTCCGCGCAATGGGCCGTTCACCCTCAGCTCAAGCAGGATTTGCAACCTGGTGAACTGAAGGAAGTCACGGAGTTGATGGCCAAAGTCACGACCATCGTCGGCAGCCGCTTCACCGAAATCCTCTCCGAAACCGAACCCGATAAACCGGGAACAGCCTAACGGCTGCGAGACTTGCGAGACGGGCGTGACTCGCGCGACTTACACTTCGCGCCTTTCCCGCCAGTCTCGCCTAATATCAAAACAGCGTTCATCACCGTAAAGGAGAAAAACATGGACACTTACTATCACCCTCACGACCTGGGGAAGTTTGCGGACATCGGCAAGGGGAACAAGGAGCTGTGGGAAAAATTCTCGAGTTACTATGGCGCCGTGTTCAAGGAAGGCGCGCTCACGGAACGAGAAAAGGCGCTCATTGCGCTGGCCGTCTCCCACACCGTGCAGTGTCCCTATTGCATTGACGCCTATACGCAGGCCAGCCTGGAAAAAGGCTCGAATGTCGAAGAGATGACCGAGGCGGTGCACGTCGCCTGCGCCATCCGCGGCGGCGCGTCGCTCGTGCACGGGGTGCAGATGCGGAACGTCGCGCAGAAGCTCTCGATGTAAATTCCGCCGGAAGAAACCGCGCCGGGGCGTTACCGGTCGGGCGGGGTGAACTTCACGCTTCGCATCATCGCCCGAAGGGTCGCCGCATAGCGGTCGGCGAGCGAGTCAGGCGTGGAAGCGGTCAGGATGCCGACCCATTTGTTCTCCCCGTAGATCCACGCCGTCCAGCAGTGCGCAGCCGACTCCATCACGCGGCTCTTGCAGGCATATTCCTTCACGATCCATTTCTTTCCCTGCCACGTTTCCTGCGACAGCTTGTCCGACGCCGACAGCTTCCCCTTCACCCTGGCGAACTTCTCCTCGATCGTGAGTCGCGCCGGCTGCTTGAAGGTGTGCAGCCCGAGGTACGTATGTTCGAACAGGGGATCGCGACCGGCTGTCACCAGAATATCGTCCAGGAATTTCTCGGTGGGGCCGATGGACGAGACGGTCCAGTCCTTTGGAACCTCGACGGAGAAAAAACTGCCCTGGACCACGGTGGGTTGCGGCAGATCCTGGCTGATGAACGGTTTCCGCTCGGTGGCGTTCTCGGGAATGCGCAGGGCCGTCTGGGCACGCGCATCCGCAACGATCAAAGCGGCCAGCAACATGGTCATGATGACTCTGCTCATTGTGCGCCTCTCCGTAACGCAAAGGGACCCACAGGACCACCCGTCTCCATGGACATCGGACAAACAGCGAAGCGACCGGCTTTGACCGGCGTGCCCTTCGCCACCGATCGCTATTTCATCTTGTTCGGGTCCTGATACACCATCAAGTGCGCAAACGGCGAACCGTCGAACATGATATAGACACCGGACGGGTTCGGGAGCGTGGGAAGCCCGGCTGCTTTGGAGTCAAACGGCCACATCAACATCCAATGCGGCGGTTCTTTGACCAGTTTAGCGCCGGGCTCTTCATTCATCAGGATTTTCCCGTCCTTCTCCCAGTGATAGCCGCCGCGCGCCATGTACGAGATGCCCGGCACGGTGTTGCCCGGCTGCTCCTTCTTGTTCACCAGCGCATCCACCCACTGGCCCACCGCCGCGTCAAAGCACATGGGGTCCGGCACGGGCCGGTTGTTGACGGTGGGAATGCAGGTAAATCCGTTGCTGCCTTTTTTCGCTTCCACCAGCCTGCCTTCCTTGTCCGGCAGCATCACGGCGGCGTCCTTGGAAATATGAGCAGGTGCCGCGCTCAAGGCCAATTTGATCAGATCTTGCTGTGACATCGCCGCGAGGTCTTTGGCGCCGCCGGCTTCCCGGTTCCCTTTCTCTCCGGCAAGAGCCGGCCCGATCAGGCTCAGGCAGAACACACTGATGAGGATTATGCGCAATGCCGGTATCATACGTTCCTCCTTTACGGTCTGTTCTGGCAACTATTGGTTCCGGAGAACGAACCGTCCTCAGACAGCGGAGCGGAAGGCCTCGAATTCGCGATCCGCTTTCGCGGCCAGATAAAAATCGCTTTCCGTCAGGCCGTTGATCTTGTGGGTCCAGATCTCGACCCCGCACTTGCCCCAGGCGAGAGACAGGTCGGGATGGTGGCCCTCCGCTTCCGCGACCGCGCCCACTTTGTTGACAAACGCCAGCGCCTGGGCGAAATCCTTGAACGTGTACAGCCGCTCAAGATGGCCTTTCTGATTCAGGCTCCAGCCGCGGCCCAGTTGCTTGAGCAGTTCGTCCGCTCTGGCTTTCTCCACCGGGGGCACGCCGCCCCGGCACGGTACGCATTTGTTGTCGGCCAGGCTCATAGAAATTTTCCTGCCGTGCTTCGTGAGGTCCGGCAGTCCTTTGATTACTACCATACCGTAATTGAGGCCGGGTGAGAAGCGCCTCAATCGTTTTGTCGTTTATTCGCTGTCATCCTGAACCCCTCCGGACGATGCCAGGTCACGTTCCTGGATTTTGTCCGGATTGAACTTGGCGGCGGCTTTGGTCATGCGGTCGAGCGCCTCGTCGAACGAGAGCGGCGGGGCATCCTTCGGACGGAAGCGGAGGGGATTGATCCGCGCCACGACGAAGCTCTTGAGATAGGGACTCGTCAGCCCCCTGACTTTCAAGGCCTCGACCTGTTTCACGACCAGATCGTCCAGTTCCAGCACGGTCCTCGCGCGTTGCCGGCGGACATCCATGGCCGTCCGCAACGGCTTGGCAAAAAACTGCTCCACGCGCTTCAGCACCGGATGGTACGCGCCGCCGCTGAAGCGCGGCCGCTCTTCGTAACACAAGCCCAGGGTCACGAAGGCCGGCTCCTCGAACTCCAGCGCGTAGTGCTCCTCGCTCACGTGGTCGAGCTGCGCCAATTCGCGGTACATGCGGATGACTTCCAGCGCTTTTTCCCTGAGGTTGTGCGCCTTCTCGGTATTCAGTGCGAGGATCTGGTAGGCCGTGCCGGCTTCCGGGATCACGATCGCCGTGATGCATTTGGCGCTGAGGGTCTTCATGGCCGACAGCCGGTGATTGCCATTCGGAGTCCAGTATTTGGCGCGCCCTCCTGCTCCCTCACCCCCCTTACCCCTGTATCCCT
>MHEU01000036.1:29976-35008 GCA_001805245.1 Nitrospirae bacterium RIFCSPLOWO2_02_FULL_62_14
GATGATCGGGTCCAGAAAACGGCCCAGTTTCCCGATCACGGCTTCCAATTTACGGACGTGCGTGCCGGACAGATTGCGCTGATAAGGGGTGGGCTCGACCAGGTCGATCGGCAGGGCCGCCATCACGACCCACCTGCCGCCGTAGGGCTCGCGATAGATGGACAGCACCTTGCCGCCGTCGCCTTCGACAGTCCGGTGCAGCTCCGCCACCTCGCCCGGAGGAGCCGCGGACTGCAGTTCCGTCGCGGTCAGGCCGACCGATGCACCGACCGGTTTCCGGCGCCGTCTGGCTCCCTTGAGTAGCGGCGATTTCGTCGCTTTTTTCTCCGCCATACTTTGATATGGTAGGGCAGTCGCATGGCAAAAGAAAGCCCCAGCCACAAGGTCCTCCGCATCGGCCATCGCGGCGCCTGCGGCCACGCGCCCGAGAACACGCTGGCGTCCATTGAAAAAGCGATCTCCATCGGGTGCGATTTCACCGAGGTGGATGTGCAGCGGACAGCCGATGAATCCCTCATCCTGCTGCACGACGAGCGCGTGGACCGCACGACGAACGGAAAAGGCGCGGCCGCCGAGATGACGCTGGCGGACATCCGGAAGCTGGATGCCGGCGGCGGCCAGGTGATTCCCACGCTCGAGGAGGCGCTCGCGACGGCCGGTGGCCGGATCGGTCTGATCCTGGAGCTGAAAACCGAGGGCCTGGCCTACGATGTCTGCGGGATCGTCCGCGCCAGCGGCTTTCCCGGTGAGATCATCTATGCTTCGTTCCTTCACGACGAATTGCAGCACGTCCGCCGGGCCGACCCCGACGCCCGCACGCTGGTCCTCTTCAAACGGCTTTCCAAAGATCCGGCTGCCGAAGCGACCAGGCTTCAGGCCACGCATGTAGGCCTGCGCTTCGACACCGCCACGCTGCCACTCGTGAAGGCACTTCACAAGGCACGCCTCAGGGTGTTCGTCTACACCGTCAACAGACCGGCAGACATCGCCAGGATGCGCGCGCTGGGCGTGGACGGGATCGTGTCGAGCCATCCTGACCGAACGTAACGCACCCCCCCTGCACACAATTGAACGGGTGTACAACTTTGCTCATCCCTCCTTCAACTAGTTACCATATAAATCAATGGGTTATGGATTCGATGGAACGGCACCGGTCCTGCTATTTACCAAGGTATCACTCATTGCGCCAAGGAGAACGGTCATGGATAGACAGGGCCTGGAAGCATCGACGGTGATCGGGGCTGACACGATCATTAGCGGAACCATTCGCGCGCAAGGCACGGTCCTGATCGACGGCAGAGTCGAAGGCGACATCTGTACGGACGGCCTCCTGATGATCGGTGAAGGGGCGATCGTGGTCGGCAATGTCTATGCCGGCTCTGTCATCTGCCGGGGCCTGATCGTCGGCGACATCATAGCCTCGGAGGAAGTGGAACTGCTGGACTCGGCCTCGTTGAACGGCACGGTGCGTGCGCCCGTGTGCCTGGTGGACGACGGCGCGTTGCTCACCGATAACATGAACATGGTCTACGAGGCCGAGGAGTTGTCCAGCGACGGGGACGCGTCACCCATTCGCGCAGTCGCATAACAGGACAAGGAACGTATCCCGCCAGGGTAGGCAAAAGCCTTCAGTTTGTAGGCTCCAGCCAACAGTCTGAACAAGTATTGACTCCGTCGCCTTATCTGCACACCTCTGGCTAACTATCGGTCTCTTCAGCATTTTCTCTCATCGAACAGTAGACCTGCCTCCAGTGTCCGTACTGGCATATTCCCTGCTCATATTATCGTGGCAGAGTTTGCCTGACGCATCTGCCGCAGCACACAACGAACTTTCGCTCAAGGAGACCATCTATGTTTGAACGGACCGAGGATCAGGAACAGGGGAGCGGACAGGGAACCAGCGTCGCCTTGCTGGAACGCATGTCGCAAGAAGTCGCATCCCTGTCAGGCGAATCGTCCGGGGAGGAAATGACCGCGATCGTCGGCGCCGATACGGAGTTCAAAGGCGTCCTCCGCTACGACGGCACCATCCGCATCGACGGGAAAGTCGACGGCGAAATCCATACCGAAGGGGTGCTGCTGATCGGCCGGACCGCCGTCATTCGGGCCACGGTCCGCGCCAGGTCCATCGTGAGTTGCGGCACGATCATCGGCAACGTGGCCGCCACGGAAAAGATCGCGCTGCTCGAGCCGGCCCTCCTCAAAGGTTCCGTGATGACACCGCTCCTCTCGATGGAAACAGGAGTGCGCTTCAGGGGCAGCCTGGAGGTGCCGGACCAGGAAGAGGAAGATCCGGTCCAGCACAACGAGCCGGACCGGGAGATTGCGGAGGTCGCCAATTCATAACTCCTGAGCGACCTCACTCGCGCCGACACGAAGCGCCCCCGGCTTACTGTGAGGAGCCGGGGGCGTTTTAATTGGGATTCACCGACGTGGGTTGGGACTCTATCCGGAAGCAGAACGGCTATGAACGTCGCTTGCTGAGACGCTTCAGGCTGTGCAGGTCACCAGCGACCAGGACTTCCTTTTTCGCTCGGCTCCAGTCTTTGAGCTGTCGCTCTCGCTGGATCGCTTCCGCTTCGCTGATAAACGCTTCTGAGTATACCAACCACACAGGCCGGCGCTTGAACGTGTATGCGACGCCTCGGCCATCGTTGTGCGCCTTCACGCGAACATAGAGGTCTCGAGCCGTGCCCACATAGAAACTGCCGTCGTTGCAGCGGAGAATGTAGACGTAGAGCATCCGAAATAGCCGCCCCTCGATCCCTCGACCGCTCTCGGGATCGACTCAGAGCGAGGTCGAAGGGTCGACTCGCTCTGCATCGGTCGCTCGCTTGGGGCACCATTCGACTCGCGAGATGGTGCCGAGCAACTTCTGGATGGCCTGCCATGAGCCCCTCGGCGAGGCTCGGGATAAACGAGACGGGGGAATCACTCCAAGAGTGGTTCCCCCGTAAGTCGATATGGCTTGCCATGAGCGAGCCCTGTGTTCATCGAAGGGCGAGTCGAATGGTGGAGGCGCCGGGATTTGAACCCGGGTCCGAAGACCTTCAGCGCACCAGACCTACATGCTTAGCCGATTGTTTGAGTTTCGCAGCCGCCCACGCCCATCGGCAGGCTTAGAACAGCCACTAGCCCAGAAAGTTCTCGTCCTCAGCCGCTGAGCACCAGCCTTGGACCAGCCCGCTGCATCGCGCCCCTTCCACCCCCGCGGGCCTCAGGTGGAGAGACGTCACGGCTTAAGCCGCGAGTGCCAGTTCTTGATTGGCAGTTGCGTTTTCCCGGAGGTTTTACGAGACCCCGAGAGCTCGGCATGCACTGGTGACCTCTTGATCCCCGTCGAAACCGGTCGCCCCCTTTGTTCAGGTTGTTGAAAACAGACCGCCGGCTGCGTTCTCGCTTCGCTCGGAACCTCAACATACCGAAAAACGTATGCCTCGGTCCCTCGCTTGCTGCGGCCTTGCCGGACGGTCGTTTTGAACAACCTTAAACGACAATCCGGCTTCATCTACTTTAGATGCTCATGATAACGCAGGAATCAAGGGTTTGCCAGCATTCACAGCCGCAGCGGCTTGATCGGGGACAGCACCGCGGCCGGATTGTTTTTCCAGATCGCCTCGCCTGCATCGACATACAGCTCCACTTCGTTGCCGTCGGGATCGTGAAGATAGAGGCTCTGGCTCACCGTGTGATCGCTCATGCCGTTAATCTCCACGCCGGCTTGCTCCAGCTCTTTCTTTGCCACGCGCAATTCGTCCAGGGTGTCTCCGACCTTGATGCCGATGTGGTAGAGCCCCAGCCGGCGCCCCGGCGGCAGGGGAGGGGCGTCGCCCACCTGGATCAGCAGCAGCTCATGGTGCGTGCGGCCCGACGTGAGCGCGGCAGCAGCGCCGTTGAACACACGACCGACTTCCGTGAACCCAAGCAGGTCACGGTAGAAGGCGAGCGACTGCTCCAAATCCTTCACATAGAACACCACGTGGCCGAGATAGTGGGCTTTCATCGCAATTCCCCTTCCTGCTCTTGCCATCAATGATAATGGGCGTGGACCAGCGCATGGCCGCGGCCTTTGCTGAGCAGCCAGCGGTTCACCGGCAAGGCGGCAACGAAAGCCACGGCCAGCGACAGAGCAAGGCTTCCCCAGAACAACAGGCTGGTCAGTCCCGCATCCATCGCGCCTGGGATCATCAGCACCACGGCGTTGTCCACGATCTCCATGATCGTGATCGAGAGCGTATCCGAGGCCAAGGCCAGCCCCGCTGCCGTCCTGAACGCCATTCCACCGGCAAGGAGCGGCCAGAGGGTCATTGAGTAGCCGAAGAGAAAGGCCAATACGACGGAAAGGGCGACCGTCGCGGCATTGCTCCAGCCGAGCGCTACCCCAATCACCATGCCAAGCACTTCACCGATCGCGCAGCCGGTGAGACAATGGATGGTGGCCGAGACAGCGAGGCTAGTGAGCGAGGTTCCCTCTCCCGCCATCTCGTGATGCTCGTGATGTCCATGCTGATGATGTGTGTGATCGAGGGCCATGGCTGACCTCATTTCGTAAACGTGACGCCGGCCTTCTGGACTTCCTGATAGGGGAGCAACCAGACGAGCGACTCGTCGTGCAGGTCCCCCACCTGGATGCGGTTCCCCCAGGGATCGCGGAAATCGCAGCGGAAGTTCGGATGCAGTTTGAGTTTGTATTTCTTCGTCAGCTTCCGGCGCACTTCGTCGATCTGTTTCTGATCGCGGACCATCAGCCCGAAATGCTTCACGCGGTCCGGCTGCAGCGTCTCGACCTCGAAAATGGCCATGAACTGGTGCTCGCCCAGCTTGCACCAGGCCGCGCCTTCGCCGCCACGGAGCATCTTGAGTCCGAAGACATCCGAATAGAACTTCACGGCCTTTTTGGCGTCGGTGACTTCGATCACGATGTGGTTGCAGCCATACACTTGCACGGCCATGGTCTTCTGTCCTTCCTTCGCATGCGCGTCGCGCACGCCTTCAGTCCAAATGCCCCATCTTGCCCATCCGGTAATCGTTC
>MHEU01000036.1:35061-48592 GCA_001805245.1 Nitrospirae bacterium RIFCSPLOWO2_02_FULL_62_14
GATGGGCTCAGGAATGGCTTCCCCGCTGAGCACCAGCAGGGTCGCGTCCGACCTGGTTTCGATGGCGATCCGCTCGCCGGTCCTGTCGAGCCGTGCCAGCTCCGCTTCTTTCACCGGCCCGGACCCATTGATGGCAACTTCGCCCTGCAGCACGAACACCGCCGTGTTGAACCCTGCCGGCACGGTGACATCCGCGCGATGCCCCGCTTTCACGCGCAGGTCATAGAGATGAACCGGCGTGAAAGTCCTGGCCGGTCCCTTGATGCCCTGAAACTCCCCGGCAATCACGCGCAGGCGTCCGGCGCCACCGTCCATCTCTACCGATGGAATCTGTTCGTTCAGCAGCGTCTGGTAGCCGGGCCTGGACATCTTGAAGGCCATGGGGAGATTCACCCACAGTTGAATCGCGTGGAGCGTGCCTCCCTTTTTTGCAAACTGCTTCTCGTGCATTTCCTCGTGCACGATGCCGGAGGCGGCCGTCATCCATTGCACGTCGCCCGGTCCGATCACGCCGGCGTTGCCGGCCGAATCCCGGTGCGCCACCATGCCCTCATAGACAATGGTGACGGTCTCGAACCCGCGATGTGGATGCTCGCCCACGCCGCGCGGGGTGTCGGTGGGCGGGAAGTAGGCCGGCCCGGCATGGTCCAGCAACAGAAAGGGCGAGAGTTGCTCGCCGACATCGTCGCCGGGAATCAGGTTGCGCACGGGAAACCCGTCCCCGACCATGTGGGCCGATCCGTGTCGATGCACCTCCGCGACTTCCTTGACCTGTCCTCTGTCCTGACCTTTTGTCTGTGCAACCTGCGTCATGTTCATGGTGCACCTCTCTTTCCTGAATACCGATACCTTGCCGCGTCGGTTTACACGAGACGTTGCAATGCTTCCGTCGCGGTCACGTGCCCGCGCACGTGCGTTGCGCCTGTCTTCTCGTAATTGATGGTGCCTTGCTCGAAGCCCCGGTACATCTCCTCGAACAGGCGCGCGGCGTCATCGGAAAATCCGAACGACTTGAACGTCGGCACGACCGCGCTGAGCGGCGCGTGCTGAACCGTGACGGCCCGCTTGAGAAGCTTCCCCAACGCCGCCGCGATGTCATTGGGGCTGTAGTCCTCGGGACCGGACAGTTCCAGCACTTTTCGTCCCTGGCCCCCAGCGATGAGCTGCTCCGCGGCGATGCGCCCGATGTCGAGCGTCGAGATCATCGGAATCTTGCGATCCGGCTCGAGAAAGGAGGGGAGTATGCCCTGGGCCTTGGCCGCGCCCAGCACCGGCGCCCAGTTGTCGAGAAAGGAGGGCGGGCGGAGGATCGTCAGATTTTTTGCCACGGCCCCGAGTTGCTGCTCTCCGTAGCGGACGATGCGAATCGGGCCTGTTCCCTCGGGCAAATGTGCCCCGATGGAGGAGAGGAACACGACATGGCTGAGCCCGCTCGCCTTGACGGCCTTGGCCAGCGCCTCGGAAACCTTTTTGCGGTCGTCGAGGTAGGACGTTGCCGTGTAATTGGGCGGCACTAGCAAATAGGCGCCTGTGGCGCCCTCACACGCCTTGGTCAATGCCTGTACATCATCCAACGAGGCCAGGGCTACCTCAGCCCCCTTGGCTTTCCAGGCCGCTCCCTTGTCCGCCGTCCTCACAATCACCCGGACCGGCTGTTTCCGATCGAGCAGAGTCTGCGCGACGACCGATCCGGTGTTGCCCGTGACCCCTGCGACAACAAACATGGTATATCTCCTTCCGACGTTTACTTCGCGATCCTCTGCGCAATCTGCTGATCCACCGACCAGCGGCCCGCGCCAACGATCGTCAGCACGATGCCGATGCCGAGAACAAGCAGGTGATACTCATAGCCTTCGCCCGGCTGCCTGCCGAACCAGTTCATGAAAAAGCCGTTCGGCCAATGGACCAGGGTGATCGCGCCCAGCATGATGACGCCGATGCTCGCCGCGCTGAACCGGGTCAGAAACCCGACCAGCAACCCCAGGCTGCCGAAAAACTCGGCAATGACTACCAGGATCGCGATCAGCCAGGGGAGGTTCATGGTCACGGTCAAGAATCCCATCGTCCCGTCGAACCCGAGCCCGCCGTACCAGCCCAGCAGTTTCTGCGCGCCATGCGGGAACATGACGAGCCCGAGCGTGAGTCTCAGGATCAAGCCCGTCCAACTGTCGTCGGACTGAAAGAATGCTTTCATGGGTCCCTCCATACCAACCTTTGGTTGAGCCGGCCGCTCTTCTACGGTTTATCGCGATTGGTGCGGCCGGAGAAAACCCTTAATCCGGGTTTTCAGCAATCCCGCTCGCGCACGGGCATCCATGACCTTGTAAGATAGTCCTAGCTAGAACCATTGTCAATGGGGTAGCCGGCAAGTTGTTTCAACCCTTGCGACCGTACGAATTCAAGAGGTAAATCAGATAGTTGGAGACGATTGGGGGATTGCGGAAGGAGCTACCGGCGCTTGTCCTTCATCGCCCGCTCGACTTCTCGGCCGGCCTCTCGCTCTTTAATGGTCTCGCGGCGGTCATACTGCTTCTTGCCCTTGGCGAGCGCGAGCTCGACCTTGGCATGCCCGCGCGGGCTGAAATAGATACGGAGGGGAATGAGCGTGAGGCCCTTCTGCTGTGTTTTGCCGATGAGCTGGGTGATTTCTTTCTGATGGAGGAGCAGTTTGCGCGGCCGGAGCGGATCGTGGTTCAAGATGTTCCCGTGGCTGTAGGGATTGATATGGCAGTTGTGCAGGAACACCTCGCCGTGGTCCACGCTGGCGTAGCTGTCCCTGAGATTCACGTGGCCTTCGCGAAGTGATTTGACCTCCGTCCCGCGCAGCATGATTCCCGCTTCGAGCCTGTCCTCGATGTGATAGTCGTGGAACGCCTTCCGGTTGGTGGCGACGACTTTCTCGCCCTTATCTTTGTCCTTCGCCATGACGCGCCACTATACTACGCGGGGCGCGAAACAGTCACAAAGTCTATCAAGTCTTAAAGTCATCAAGTCCTAGAAAGCGATGCTTCGACTTTATGACTTTCGGACTTTACGACGTGATGACTCGCGCTTAAGATACCCCCATGGCCTCCCACTCCTTCTTCGATTCAATCGCCTCGGTCCTCACCGGCATCGCGCGCCGCCACGGCATGGAGGCGAAGCTGCTGGAGCACAAGCTCCTCAAGAACTGGCCCGAGATCGCCGGCGAGACGATCGCGGCCCATACCAGGCCCGACCAGATCAAGTTCAAGAAGCTCTACCTGGTCGCGGAGAGTTCCGTGTGGGTCCAGCACCTGACGTTTCTGAAACCGGAGCTGATCGCGAAGGTCAACGCAGCGGCGGGCAGTGCCATGATTACGGACATCGTGCTGCGGGTGGGATCGGTGACCGGCCCCGAGCGTACCCGCGAGCCGGAGGAATCGGACGAAGGACCAGCCCCGGTACCATCCCCGCAATCGCTCGCGGAGGCGGAGGCGCACACGACTGCCGTGACGGACCCGGAATTACGGGCGCGGCTGACGGAAGTGATCGCGCAGGCGCTGAGCCGGCAGCGAACGCCGTCAAAACGGTGAGAGTGGAGAGGACGCCGGTTTGTCAGCCGGCGCTTGCGGCGATGGCGATCCGACGGCCGCCGTCACCGGCCCCTTGAACAGCTGGCGCGCGTAGGCGGCGGTGGCCGCCGTGTCCGTCCCCCGGAGCACTTCATAGATCCTCCCGATCCGGCCTTCCTCGGCCGACCCGTCAAGCCGGTAGTAGCCTCGCACGGTTTTTTCGAACTCGGCCTTGAAGGCCTGTTCGGCCGGATCGCGTGACGTTTCCGACGACAGATACCGGTGCAGCATGTCCGGCTCGGCCCAGTGATCGTTGGCAAAGATATAAATCGTGATCCGCTGATAGCGCCCGGCCGGATCGTTGTCCGTCGTCGGCCGGATCTTCATCCGACCGAACTCGCGCCCCTCGTGCGCGACCCTCTGAAACCGGTAGATCAGCGTTTCGATCTCCGTGTCGCTGGTCCAGGACGGCACGTGGACAGCCACCGCCGTGCCTTCCTGCGAGCCGATGCTGTAGGGCGGGATCGTCCGGTCGGGCCTGGTGAGAAACATGCCGCCCCAGATCAGCACGAAGGCGCCGATGAAGACGCCCAGCCCAAGCTTGACGACCGTGTCGAGCTTCCTGAACCACTCTGGCACGATGGATACTGACATGTGGGAAGGATGAAGCTTGTTCAGGGCCGGGGACCGAGGTTTCTGAAGAGAACTCTACCGCTCGGCCCTCAGTCCTCGTTACTCAGTGCTGGTTTCTACCCGCCGTTGCCGTTCTCGGACGAATCTTCTTCGTGCTCGGCGATGCGGGCCACGCCGACGACCCGGTCGGCCTCGCCTTCCAATTCGAGGACGCGGACGCCCTGCGTGTTCCGGCCGATCTCGCGGATGTCGTTCACCTTGCACCGGAGAATCTTGCCCATGGCCGCCATCAGCATGATCTCGTCGTCGTCGCGCACCTGGAGGAAGCCGACGGCCAGCCCGGTCTTGTCCGTCGTCTTGACGCTGATGATGCCCTTCCCGGCACGGCCTTGGATGCGATATTCCGCCACAGGCGTCCGCTTGCCGAATCCGCCTTCGGTGATCGTGAGGATGGCCGTAGTGGAATCCGGCGTGATCGTCTCCATGCCGATCACCTCGTTGCCTTCTTCCAGCGTGATGCCGCGGACGCCATGGGCGGTCCGGCCCATCGGGCGGGCCTCGTTCTCCTTGAACCGGATCACGATGCCCTGCTTCGTGCCCAGGAGAATTTCCCGCTGGCCGTCCGTAATCTGCACGCCGATCAGCTTGTCGCCTTCGTCCAGCGTGAGCGCGATGATGCCGCCCGCACGCGGATTGCCGTAGGCGGAGAGCTCCGTCTTCTTGATGATGCCCTGCTTGGTCGCCATGATGACGAACTGGTCCTCCCGGAATTCCTTCACGGGCAGGGTGGCCGTCACTTTTTCATCGTCCTTGAGCGTGAGAAGATTCACCAGCGCCTTGCCCTTGGCCGCGCGGCCGGCCTCCGGAAGCTCGTGGACCTTGAGCCAGTAGACCTTGCCCGCGTCCGTAAAGAACAATAGATAGTCATGCGTGGAGGCGGTAAAGAGCGTCTCGACGAAATCCTCGTCGCGCACGCCCATCCCGATCTTGCCCTTGCCGCCGCGCCGCTGCGCGCGGTAGAGCGACACGGGATTCCGCTTGATATAGCCGGCGTGCGACACCGTGACGACGACCTCTTCCTCGGCGATGAGGTCCTCGACGCTGATCTCCGCCTCTTCCTTCACGATCTGCGTGCGCCGCTCGTCCTTGTAGGCTTCCTTGATCGCCAGCAGCTCGTCCTTGATGATCTTCCGGACCAGCGGCTCGCTGGCCAGCACGGATTTGAGGTATTCGATCCGCTTCAGCAGCTCCTGGTATTCCTCGATGAGCTTGTTGCGCTCGAGCTGCGTGAGGCGCTGCAGCTTCATGTCCAGGATCGCGTTGGACTGGGCCTCGCTCAGCTGGAACTGCCGCATCAGGCCGCCGCGCGCCGCCTCCGGCGAGGCGGAGCCGCGGATCAGCTTGATGACCGCGTCCAGGTTGTCGATCGCGATCTTGAGGCCTTCGAGGATGTGGGCCCGCTCTTCCGCCTTGCGCAGCTCGAACGCCGTGCGGCGGACGACGACCTCGCGCCGGTGCGCGACGAAGTGCTCGAGCACCTGCTTGAGATTGAGCACCTCCGGCCGGTTGTTGACCAGCGCCAGCATGATCACGCCGAACGTGGTCTGGAGCTGCGTGTGCTTGAACAGGTTGTTCAGCACGACCTGCGGAATTTCATTTTTCTTGAGCTCGATCACGATGCGGACGCCGTCGCGGTCCGACTCGTCGCGCAGGTCGGAGATGCCCTCCATCTTCTTGTCCTGGGTCAGGTCGGCGATCTTCTCGATCAGCGTCGCCTTGTTCACCTGGTAGGGAATCTCGGTGACGATCAGGCGGCTGCGGTCCGTCCGCTCGTCCACCTCCACGTTCACCTTGGCCCGCAGCGTCAGGAGGCCGCGGCCGGTCTCGTAGGCCTGCTTGATGCCGCCCGTGCCGTAGATGAAGCCGGCGGTCGGAAAATCGGGGCCGGGGATGTCCTTCATCAATTGCGCGATCGTCGTCTCCGGATCGTCGATCAGTTTGACGAGGCCATTGATGACCTCTGCAACGTTGTGCGTCGGGATGTTCGTCGCGTAGCCGACGGCGATGCCGCCCGCGCCGTTGATGAGCAGATTCGGCGCCCGGGCCGGCAGGACCAGCGGCTCGGTGCGCGACTCGTCGTAGTTCGGCCCGAAGTCCACCGTCTCCATGTCGATGTCGGCCAGCATTTCCTCGGCCATCCGGGTCATGCGCGCCTCGGTGTAGCGCATGGCCGCCGGCGGGTCGCCGTCCATCGAGCCGTAGTTGCCCTGGCCGTCCACCAGCATGTAGCGCATGTTGAAGTCCTGCGCCATGCGGACGAGCGTGTCGTAGATCGCCGTGTCGCCGTGCGGATGGTAATTGCCCATGATCTCGCCGACGATCTTGGCCGACTTGCGATAGGACCGGTTGTGGGCGAGGCCCATCTCGTTCATGCCGTAGAGGATCCGGCGATGGACCGGCTTCATCCCGTCCCGCACATCGGGAAGCGCGCGCCCCACGATCACGCTCATGGCGTAATCGAGGTAGGACGAGCGCATCTCGTCTTCGATGGCGATCTGTGCCAGGCGTTCGTCTAGGGGCATCTTTTCTCCTGAGCGAAGAGCTTATGGCCTATGGCTGATGGCAAGAATTGAATGCGCCGTTCCTGCTATAAGCCATTCGCTATACGCCATATGCTCCGTCATACGTCGAGGTTTCTGACTTCGAGTGCGTGCTTCTGGATGAATTCCCGGCGGGGTTCCACCTCGTCGCCCATCAGCACGGAGAAGACTTCGTCCACGCCGGTCATGTCCTCGAGCTTGACCTGCAGGAGCGAGCGCTTCTCGGGGTCCATCGTGGTTTCCCAGAGCTGGGTCGGGTTCATCTCGCCCAGCCCCTTGTACCGCTGAATGTTCAACCCCTGCTTGCCGATTTCAAGGATGCCCCGGACGAGGTCGCCCGTGCCGGTGTATTGCGTCTCCGCGCCCTTGGCCTTCAGCTTGTAGGGCGGGCGGCCCAGGCCGATCGCGGACGGCGACAGCTTTTGCAATTCGCGAAACTCGGCCGAGGCCACCACGTCGTGCGTGATCTCCTGGCTGCGCGTCAGGCCGCTGGACAGGACCGTGCAGATGATTTTGCTGGAGCGGTGTTCCTCGTCGTCCGCGATATCCACCGTGATCGTCGCCTTGGGAAAGGCCAGCGCGAGCCCCTTCTTGATGTTGGCGACGGCCTTCCTGAGTTCGGGCGCATTTTTGAGCAGGTCCCGGTCCAGGCCTGGTTCATCCATCACCACGCGAAGGATGGCCGGATCATACTGTTTTCGGACCAGCCGGTTCAGCATCTCCTCGAAGGCGATCATCTTCTTGAGCGCGGGCAGGAGGCGCCGTCCGGTGACGAACCCCTGGCCGTCGAACGACACTTCCACGTCTTCGACGGCGAGATCGGAGAGATATTCGTTGAGCGCCTTCTCGTCCTTGAGATACTTCTCGCTCTTGCCCTTCTTCACTTTGAAGAGCGGCGGCTGGGCGATGTAGATGTAGCCGCGCTCGATCAGCTCGTGCATCTGCCGGTAGAGGAACGTCAGCAGCAGCGTGCGGATGTGGCTGCCGTCCACGTCGGCGTCGGTCATGAGAATTATCTTGTGATACCGGGCCTTGGCGATGTCGAAGCACTCCCGGTCCTTGTCGTCTTCGTCGCGCTTGCGGCCGATGCCGGTGCCGAGCGCCATGATCAGCGTGCGGATCTCGTCGCTGGTGAGCATCTTGTCGAAGCGCGCCCGCTCCACGTTGAGGATCTTGCCCTTGAGCGGCAGGATGGCCTGGAACTTCCGGTCGCGGCCCTGCTTGGCGCTGTTGTGGACAAACACACCGGCTGCGAGAGCGAAGTTATGCGTGCCGGGGACCTCGAGATCGTAGACGTCCGCCCGCCGTTCCAACCGGATGACTTCTTTCACCTTATGATTGAGCTTGGCCACAGCTTCCTCGAGGCGCTCCTGGCTGCCGCCGAAAAAGCGTCTCCGTATCGTGTCCAGCCTCAGGAGACTCCGGTCCCCGATCCTCCGGCGCTCGGCGTTGTACACGGACTCGTCGAGCCGGCCCATCCTCTCGTAGACGTTCCGCAGCGTGGCGAGCCCCTTGCGCAGGTAGGTTTCGTCGTAGGAAGCCTTGCGCCGGGTCCGGAACTCCGGAGTCCACTGCTCCCGCGTCTTCCCGCCCCTCCATTGAAGGAGGGTCTCGTCCTGCCACTGCCGCCTAGCGATGGCGCTCAGATGGGCTAGTGCCTCCGGATGCTCCTTGAGGAACCTGCTCGTCCGTTCTGACTGCAGTAGGCGATTGGCTTCCTGACGCCAATACTTCCGCTGCTCCGCGTCCAGCCGTTCTCGGGTCTGCTTCCTGAATTCAGGATTCGCGGCATAGAACTCCAGGTACTTGGCAGTCATGAACCGCTTATAGTCCACGTTCGTCCATTGAGCCTTGGCCCGCTCGGACAGCATGCGGCGCATCCCGGGGCTGGTCATCGCCCGGCGGATCTTGTCCCGAAACTCCGGCGTCTTATGGATGTCTCGCAATTTTGCACGCGTCTCGGGTTTGTTCAGGGTCCGCTCAGCGTGCGCGGCATGGTACGCAAGATGCGCCTCTTTCGTGAGGCGCACGATGTTCTCGGGGTTGTTGTTGCGCTTGTTCCAATCGAGGTGGTGGCGGTGGGCCCCGGCCGAGGAATCATATGCCTCATGCTCAAGGTTATACCGGTCGGACAAAATATGCGTGAAGACCCAGCGCAACTCCTTCGGGTCATATACCATCTCGTAATCCTCGATGGTGATCCTTTTCCCGACGCGCGAAAGCTGCCGGCGCAGGGGCATGAGGGAGTCTCCCGGATTAAGGCCGGCCGCCTGGCGGTAGGTTCCGTCCCGCAGCATGAACCGATGGTCCGGCGTGCACACGGTTTCCGATCCGTCGTCCAAGACGACCTTCACCAGCTCCGCGTTCGTCTTCGTCTTCCTCACGTTGAGGATGGGCGCGATGCCTATACGGCCGTCGTCCTGGACGGTGTAGCAGTAGTTCCTCTTCTCCTGGTCCCATTCCTCGACCAATTGCAGGAACGGCACATCCCGGCCGTCCGCGAGCGCAACCTTGGTGTCGCCGGTAAAGCATCCGCCGGCCGAGTCGCCTTCGACGATGAACAGTTCGCTGTGGGCCGGATCCTTCTCGGAGCAGTCGGCCAGCTTGCCCGGCAGCGAGCCCCCGTCCAGCGCGCTCTTGCGCCGGATCAAATCCTTGGCCTTGCGGGCCGCTTCGCGGGCGCGCGCGGCGTCCAGCGACTTGGCGATGATTTTGCGGGCGACCGGCGGGTTTTCCTCGAAATAGGAGCCGAGCGCCTCGTTGACGGCCGCCTCGACGATACCCTTGACCTCGCTGTTGCCGAGCTTGGCCTTGGTCTGTCCCTCGAATTGCGGGTTGCGCAGCTTGACGCTCACGACCGCCGTCAGGCCTTCGCGGACGTCGTCGCCGGTCAACGATTCGTCGTCCTTCTTGAGCAGCTCATGGGCGTTCGCATAGTTGTTGATCGTCCGCGTCAGCGCCGCCTTGAAGCCGATCAGATGCGTCCCGCCTTCGCGGGTGTTGATGTTGTTCGCGAAGGAATACATGTTCTCGGCGTAGCCGTCGTTGTACTGCATGGCCACTTCGAGCATGACGCCGTTTTTCTCGATCTCCACGAAGATCGGTTTGTGGAGCGGCGTCTTGGCGCCGTTCAGGTGCTCGACGAACGACACGATGCCGCCCTTGTACTTGAAGACCTGCTCCTTCTGCTTGCGCTCGTCCTTGAGCGCGATCTCGAGGCCCTTGTTCAGGAAGGCCAGCTCGCGCAGGCGCTGGGCCAGGACGTCGAAGCTGTAATCGGTCGTTTCGAAGACCTCGCCATCGGGCTTGAAGGTCACCCTGGTCCCGCTTTTTTTCGTTTTGCCGGTGACTGTGAGCGGCGCTGTCGCCTTGCCCCGCTCGTACCGCTGCTCGAAGACCTGGCCGTCCTGCCAGATTTCCAATTCGAGCCATTCCGCAAGCGCGTTGACGACCGAAATGCCGACCCCGTGCAGGCCGCCGGAGACCTTGTAGGCTCCCTGTTCGAATTTGCCGCCGGCGTGCAGGACGGTGAGCGCGACTTCCGCCGCCGATTTCTTCTGCGTTGAGTGCATCCCCGTCGGGATGCCGCGGCCATGATCCACAACCGTGACGCTCCCGTCGATGTGGATCGTGACCTCGATCGATTCGCCGAAGCCGGCCATGTGCTCGTCCACACTGTTGTCCACGACTTCGTAGACGAGGTGGTGGAGCCCGTCCTGGCCGGTGCTGCCGATGTACATGGCGGGACGCTTGCGGACCGCATCGAGCCCCTCCAGCACCTTGATCTGGTCCGCGCCGTAGCTGTCGGACTTGGGCTGGCTGTCGTCGGCTATGTCTTTATCGTCCTTGTCCATGAAAATCCCTTCGTCAGCCTTATACCTTGACCGGCATCACGACGCAGGTAAAACCGGCGTTGCCGGGTTCCCGGACCAGGCATGGACTCAGCGGAGCATCCATCTGCATCGTGACGGACTCGCCGTCCACGACGCCCAGCACGTCCAGCAGATACCGCGCGTTGAAGCCGGTTGTGAGCGTCTCGCCCTTGTACTGAGCCGGCAGTTCTTCCGTCGCTTCGCCGAAATCCGGGTTGCTGGAGAACAGCGTGATTTTCCCGGACGAGAACGTCACCTTGACGGCGTTAGTCTTGTCCCGCGAGAGGACCGCCACGCGGCGCAGCGCGCCCTCCAGCTCGGGCTTGGAAACCGACACGCGCTTGTCCGGATCCTTGTCCTTGGGAATGACCTGCTGATAGTTGGGATAGGTCCCCTCCATCAACCGCGAGGTTAGCAGCAGGCCGCTTTTGCGGAAGATCATGAGGTTTTTGGTGAAGCCGATCAGCGGCTCGCCGTCTCCCTCTTCTAGCAGGTGCCGCATTTCCTGCGCGGCCTTCTTCGGAATGATGGCCTTGATCTCCCTGGGGCCCTCCTTGCCGGCGGGCTGGCTCGCCTCCTGATCGGCCACGGCGAGACGGTGCCCGTCGGTCCCGACCAGCCGCAGCGTCGTTTTCTTGTCCGACACCGTCAGCGTGATCAGGAGGCCGTTGAGGATGTAGCGCGCATCGTTGTCGCCCACCGCGAACAGGGTCTTCCGGATCAGATTGGACAGCCCCTCTCCCGACAGCGGCGTCAGCCCCTCCCGTTCGATCGCCGGCAGGGCCGGGTATTCCGTGCTGGGGAGGCCGACGATTTTGAACTGGCTCTTGCCCGATTGAATGGTCGCCCAATTGTTGGCCCCCACGGTCAGCTCGATCTCGCCGCCCGGAAGCTCCTTGAGAATCTCGTACAGCTTGCGGGCGGAGAGGGTGATCGAACCCGGTTCCTTCACCGCCGCCTTGTAGAGCCCGCGCATGCCCAGCTCCAGGTCCGTCGCGATGATGTCCACGCCGTCCGCTTTGGCTTCCAGCAGGATATTGGAGAGAATGGGCATCGTGTTGCGCTTCTCCACCACGCCCTGTACCCGCTGCAGGCCGGTCAGCAATTCGTCTCGCGCGATTCGTAACTTCATCGGCATCTCCTCATCTCACCCCGGGCGTCATGTCACCCACTATCTTACCCGCCCGACCCTAGACGCGCCTCTTTCCCGCGGCTCACTGATCGGGCATGTCAGCCCTTCGTGATCTGCTCCTTCAGGCTCTCCAGCGTGGCGTTCAGCGTGCTGTCCGCTTCCTTGGCCTTGTTGATTTGCTTGCAGGCGTGAATGATCGTCGTGTGGTCCTTCCCGCCGAAGTGCCGCCCGATTTCCGGGAACGAGGCGTCGGTGAGCTCCCGGCAGAGATACATGGCGATCTGCCGCGGATGAACCAGCGTTTTGCTCCGGCGCCGCGATTTCATCTCTGAAATTTTGACGTGGAACCGGGTGGCGACCACTTCCTCGATATCGTCCATCGCGATGATTTTTTTCTTCTCGCCGATCAGGTCCCGCAGCACGTTCTTGGCCATGCCCAGCTCGACGGGCTGGCCGGTCAGCGACGCGTAGGCACCCAGCCGCACGAGCGAGCCTTCCAGCTCGCGGATGTTGCTTTTCATGTTGGCCGCCAGGAACTGGATGACATCCTCCGGAAGCGCGATGCCCTCATCGTCCGACTTTTTGCGGAGAATGGCGATGCGGGTTTCCACGTCCGGCGGCTGCAGATCCGCGATCAGGCCCCAGCCGAATCGCGATTGCAGGCGCTCTTCGGTGTTCGCGATCTCCTTGGGGGAGCGGTCGCTGGAGAGCACGATCTGCTTGTGCGCCTCGTAGAGCGTGTTGAAGGTGTGGAAGAACTCCTCCTGGGTCCGCTCCTTGCCGGCAAGAAACTGGATGTCGTCGATCAACAGCATGTCGATGTTCCGGAAGCGCTTCCGCAAATCCATCATCTTGTCGTAACGGATGGAATTGATCACCTCGTTCGTAAACTGCTCCGTCGTCACGTAGGCGATGCGGAGATCGGACGTTTCCGCGATGTGGTTCCCGATCGCATTGAGCAGGTGCGTCTTGCCGAGCCCCACGCCTCCGTACAGGAACAGCGGGTTGTAGGCCTGGGCCGGCGATTCCGCGACGGCCTGACAGGCCGCATGCGCGAACTGGTTGCTGGCTCCCACTACGAAGTTTTTGAACGTGTATTTGGGGTTCATAGGGGAGACGCGACGGGTGCGGCTGGCGGGCACGACACGGGCGGTCGATGTCCGGCCTTCGGCTGCCTTCATCGTTGCTTTTTCCGACGTCACGAACAGCACCGTGAGCTCGCGTCCTCCGTGAGCAGCGGCGAGGGCTTCCGAGAGCAGTTCCTTGTGGTGTTCGATAAGCCACTGCCCGAAAAACTTATTCGGCACCTCGATCTTAGCTGTGGAACCTTCTATCTCCTTCAGCCGCGTCGGTGTAAACCAAGTGTCGAATATTTGCTTAGGGACTCTGCTCTCGATATGTTCAAGAGCCTTTTCCCAAACAGCATTACTACCCATGTCTGAAACCCTCCATTATTCACAGACTTATCAACATCTGTGGATAGGTCAATTTTTATAACACCACCATATATTTTGGTCAATACCAGTGTTGCTATCAATATATAGTGGCTTTGATCTTCTTTTCCTCTTTTAATCCATGAAGAACCGAGTCTTGGTCTTTTTTATCTTATTCCCTTCTTTGTTCGAATCATGCACAGGATATAAGGATGCCGTGCACCTCTCTTCAGACTAGATTCCTCTTCTCTCTGCACATTATCCCTCTTCTTCGATGTCCCGCCTGGCCTGATTAATATCACCTTATACACACTTTCACAGCGCCTAC
>MHEU01000037.1:0-3510 GCA_001805245.1 Nitrospirae bacterium RIFCSPLOWO2_02_FULL_62_14
GGCTGGATAGCCTTCGTGCTTGGGGAGCAGAGCCGGATTCGCCAGCGCGACCGAGACTGAAAATCCCACGATCGCGAGTGCTGCAACAGTGCCGATCAACGTCTTCATATGACGCACTCCTTTTGAAGATGGTGGAAAAATGGATATCGAGTTCGGTGCCAAATAATCCGTAAAACGGGGGGTATCTTAGCGACCTTGACATGACCTGTCAAGGCCGGGGTGCGGCAGGGGTAACGGGGTAAAAGGGGTAAAGGTGTAAGGGGGTAACAGGAGAGGGGCCCTCGCTTTCCCTTTGCCCCGCTATCCCCCTACCCCCTGGTGTTATCTCCGGTGGCGGCCGCCGCGCCCACGGCCGCGGAAGCGCCCTCCACGGGGGGCTGCGGCAGGGAGTTGGATCGTGACCGAGGTGCCCTTGTCCTGGCCGCTGGTGATGGCGATCTCGCCCTGGTGCTCGTCGACGATCTTTTTCACCGTCGCCAGGCCCAGCCCGGTGCCGGACCGCTTGGTCGTAAAATACGGCTCGAAGAGCTTGCCGATGTGCTCGGTCGGGATCGGCGCGCCGTCGTTGCTGATGATGATCTGCACCATGCGCCCGCCCTTCTGGGACGACACGGCGATGTCCAGGCGCCCGCCCGGCGTCATGGCCTCCAGCGCGTTCTTGATGATGCTCAGGAAGACCTGCTGCATCTTGGCGTCGTCGCACCGGACGGGGACCGGATGTCCCTCGTACTCTTTCGCGACGGTGATCCGGTTCATCTCCAGGTCGGTCGCGACCAGGCTGAGCGTGCCGTCGATCACTTCGGAGATGCGGCAGGGCTTCCGGTTCAGTTCCAGCGGCTTGGCGAAGTCCAGAATCTCGTTGAGGGTCGTTTCCACGCGGATGAGGTCGCGCATGGCGCTTTCGACGCGTGTCTGCGGATCGAAATCCAGGATGCCTTCACGGGTGATGTCTTCGAGTTGCGCCCTGACCGACGCCAGCGGTTCGCGGACCTCCGTGGCCAGGAACGCGCTGAATTCGCCGAGGGCCGCCTGCCGTTCCTGCTTGCGAATCATCGGTTCGGACGGGCCTTGCGGCATCGGCTCGGGGGCCGGACGCCCGGCTTCCGTGACGGGACCGGGCCGGCCTGCCGGCGCAGCCGCAACCGGAGCGGTTTGGAGCAATTCGACCAGCCTGCCGATCAAGCCCTCCAACTGTTTCGTATCGGTGAGCGAATACTGCCCCGCTGTCTTGGAGGCCAGGGTGACGGTCCCGCCGACCTGCCCCCGGACGAAGAAGGGCACGACGAGCGCGCAGGCGAACTGTTCCTTGTAGAGCGGTTTGTGATCGAGGAAGCGCCCCTGGGTGGAGGCCAGATCCATGTCCACGCGCGCCTTGCGGTGCCGGATGGACCACCCGGCGGCCGAGGAATCGAATGCCAGGCGCAAGCCGGGCCGCAGGTCCTTTTTGGGGTCGGTTTTGATGTCGCTCTTCATCTCGCCGGCCATACCGATGATTTCAATGACGCTGGTGACGGGATCGTAGAGAGTGACCAGGGCGCGGTCGAAGGGCAGCGCCGCGGCGGTGTCGTTGAGCAGGGCCGTCACCTTCTCCTGCAGTTCCGGCGTCGAATAGGACTCCGGCGGTGCCAGCGGTTCCGCCGCGGCCGGAGGCGCCGCCGCCGCGGCCGGCTCGTAGCCGACCACCGGGCGTCGCAGCAGCATGGTACCGTCGAACAGCTCGGCTCGATGCAGCACGGCCGTGATCTGGTCGCCGGCGTGCTCGAGAAGCGATTTTTCCTTCTTGGTATAGCTCGCGCTTTCCTTGCGTCCGATCACCAGGACGCCGTAGGTCCGTTGATGATGCTGCAGCGGCACGGCCAGGAGCGCCTTGGCGACCGGCGTGATCATGCGCAGCCGCATGGCGCGGAACGACTCGCCGTCGGCAGACACCACCGGCGTGTGCCGCGCGTCGATCTCCTGCGTCGAAAGCGTGCGGAGGATCGCCTGGGCCTCGCGCGGGGCGAATCCGCGGCTGCCTTGCAGGGAGAGCGGGCCGCCCTCCACCTCGAAGATGCCGACGAGCGCCATGTCGGCGCCCAATTCGTTGAGCGCGGTCGTCAGCGCGCGCTGCAGGGACGTCTGTTTCGCCTGCTTCGGGGAGCGGGCGCTCTGTGCATGAACCGGATGTGCCATGGAACTCCTAACGCTGAATGATGAACGCGGAACGATGAACAGAATGCGCCGGCATTGTAGCAGCGGGGGTGGAGCGTTGCAACGCGAAGAAAAACCGTTTGTTTGGTTTCTCTGGTTTCTTTAGTTTGTCTGGTTCTTTTTTTTGCTAAAGCCGCCAACGAAACAAACCAAATAAACCAGACAAACCAGAAAAACGCGGTTAGTTCAGCACGCGCGGCGGCTTGGGCCGGTGGACGAGGACTTCGACCTTGCCTTCTTCGGAAATCAGCAGGTTCAGCACGGTGCTCACCACGCTGATGATGAGCGCGGCCCACACCGACGGCCAGAAGCCGTCCACCGTGAAGCCGGTGACCAGCCAGGCGGTCAGGTGCAGCAGGATGGCGTTGATGATGACCATGAACAAACCGAGCGAAAACATGATCATCGGAAAGGAAAAGAGGTAGAGGACGGGCCGGACGACGGCGTTCAGCAGCGCCAGCACGATTACCGTGGCGGCGCCCGCCGGCACCCCATCGATTTTAATGCCGGGGACGATCTCGGCGGCGGCCAGCACGGCGACGCCGGTGATCACAAAACGTATGAATAAACCTTTCATGAAACAACCAAGAGCTTATGGCTTATAGCGAATGGCTGATGGTCGAGAAAGAGAATGTTTTTTTCTCTTGCCATAAGCCATACCCCATATGCTCTGTTAGCTTGCAACCAAATCCACGGCCGCTTGCCGCTTGGTGACCTTGTCGTTCGGATCGTAATTGGCGACGACGTCTTTTTGGGCGTTCTTTGCCGAGATCGTAATCTTGGTGCCTGAATCTTCGTTGTGCAAGTGCAGGAAGATCTCGTAGTAGCCTTCCTGATTGGTCTTGGCGCTGCCCGCGTGGGCATGCTCCTTCAGGGGCTTGGCCTGGACCTCGATGCCCGCCACCGGTTTGCCGCCGCCGTCCCGCACGTACCCGTAGACGATGAACCCGTGCTCGATCTTCGTTTTGACGAACACCGGCTTCGGCGTCTCCGCGGCGGGATTCTTCAGCGTGCTCAGGTACGCGGCGAGCGCGGCCAGTTCCTCCTCGGTCATCAGCTCCTTGTACTTGTCCGGCATCTGCCCCTTTTTGTGCTCTTTCTCGAAGCCCTCGGCGTAAAGATAGGTCGGGTCGAATATTTTTTTCTTGATGTCTTCGATCGTCAAGAGGTTGCCGATGTTGTCGAGCACGGGGCCCCGCTTCTTGACGCTCCCCTTGCCTCCGACCTTGTGACAGTTGTAGCACTCGTGCAGCTCGTAGACCTCCATGCCGCGCGCGAGCAGGCTCCCGCCGCCCGCAGCCGGCTGGGCCGCCGGTACGG
>MHEU01000037.1:3604-11589 GCA_001805245.1 Nitrospirae bacterium RIFCSPLOWO2_02_FULL_62_14
TCTTGCCCTTTTCGTCCTCGGGATCGTACTGCGGCCAGGCCGAGGCGCCGACGATGTAGGCGACGCAGAGGACCGCGTAGAACGCCAGCAGACCCGCCAGGGCCTTGAGGCCGCTCAGGGGCTTCATGGCCGGCGCGTCCAGCAGCACGAACACCGCCGTGCCCAGCAGCACGTAGGCGGCGAACATCTTCAAAAACACCTCGGGAAACTCGAGCTTCCATGCCGCGCCGACCAGGACGGCGCCCACGAGGGTTCCCACCACGACTTTCTTGATCAGGCTCGCGAGAAAACTTGGCTGGTCCGTCATGCAAGGTCTCCGGTAAACATGCCGTAATAGCCCCAGTATACAAACTCCAGAAGGACTTCGCCAGCAGACTATCTTACGGATGCGGCGCCAGGAGAATCGGTGGACGGTTGAAAAGCCGGAGCAGGAACAGGGCGGTGATCGGCAGGTAGAGCAACAGGCCGGTCATGCCGAGTAACAGCTCGCCGATCCAGAAGGTCACAGCCAGGTTGAACAGCAGCACCCCGTAGTAGAGACCGCAGCCCAGCAGCACGGTTGCAGTCACGGACCGGTCTGGACGGAGACTCGGGGAAGGCAGATGGCGATCCATGGGGAAGTAGAGGGCGAGCGAGATCGAGCCCATGACGATCCAGCCGAGGTAATTCGTGATCGGCACGCCGAAGTGGATGCCGGGGTCCCAATATCGATAGAGCTCGCCCAGGAACCATCGGTCGCCACGGAGCGCCACGGGATCGATCACCATATCAATGAGGATCGCGAACAGGACGGTCAGTCCGAACACCGCCCATGAGGTGCGGGCCTCAATCGGAAAGACGAGATTGGGCCAGCGGAACGCGCGCTCGCTGTTTTGCGAGGGGCTGGACGGCAGGAATAAGAATAGCGCCAGGCAATAACTGGCAAAGAGCAGGAAGGAGAACGAGATCGGGACGATAAACGGGATATTCGACAGATAGAGTTCCTGATTCACTGTCGAGCCCGTGTAGTTGTACCAGCCGAACGGGATACCGGTGCGTGTGGAGGCATACTCGCAGAGAAACGACGTGAGCGAGGCGAAACCAAGAAACCAGGTTGAACGGCGCCAGCCGACCAGCCGGTGGGCGCAAAAGAGAGATGCCGCCAGAAAGACGAAGACGTAGGGACGTAACAGCAGCGTGTTGATCAGCAGTTCGAAGAAGCTCATAGAGATTGAGCGGTCAGCATTCAGCTATCAGCCGTCAGCCTCACCCCCCCGTTCCCTCCCCCTTCGAGGGGGAGGGCTTGGGGAGGGGGCGCTGAAAGCTGATGGCTGATCGCTGTTAGCTTGTTCATGCGTAGCCGTGGGTTTGGAACCAGCGCACAGCCTTTTCGAGTGCGACTTCTATAGGCGGCTGGGGTAATCCTAATTCACGGACGGCCTTACTGCAATCGTAGTGCATTTTGTATTTGGCCATCTTCACGCCTTCCAATGGAATGCGCGGCGGCTGATGGGTCACGTAATCCGCCAGCCATTTATTCAGGTAGGCCAGCGGCAGGATGGCCAGCCGGGGCAGCTTGATCGTCGGAGCGGGCACACCGGTCAACCGGCTGAGCATTTCGAAAATTTCCCTGAGCATCAGATTTTTGTTTCCCAGAATGTAGCGCTCGCCGATCCGGCCGCGCTCCATGGCCCTGACGTGCCCGACGGCCACGTCGTCCACATCGATCAGGTTCATGCCGGTTTCGATATAGGCCGGCATGCGCCCCTTCATGAAGTCCACGATCAACCGGCCGGTGGGGGTGGGCTTAATGTCCCGTTCACCGACCGGCGCGCTGGGGTTCACGATCACAACGGGCAGACCGGCCCTGGCGAGCGTCATGACTTCCTGCTCGGCGAGATATTTGGACCGCTTGTAGTCGCCGGCCATCTGGGCGAGCGAGACCGGCGTCTGCTCCGTGCCGGGGCCTCCGCCTTCCGGCAGGCCGATCGCGCCGATGGTGCTGGTGTAGACGATGCGCTGGATGCCGGTGTCGCGGGCGGTTTCGAGGAGCAGGCGGGTGCCGGTGACGTTGATGTCGTAGAAGATCGAGGGATCCCTGGCCCAGAGCGCGTAATGCGCGGCGACGTGGTAGAGCTGCTGGCAGCCGGCGAGCGCGTGGTGGAGCGAGTCGGGGTTGCGCAGATCGCCGTGGACATGTTCGACGGTCAGGCCCTCGAGGTTGCCGAGTTCGCTGTCCTGCCGGACGAGCACGCGCACGTCCGCGCCGGTCGCGGCGACCGCGCGGGCCACGGCGGCTCCCACGAAACCTGTCGCGCCGGTGATCAGAGCCTTCATGGGCAAGAGCCTATGGCGAATGGCGTATAGCGTATGGTGGGAAGCAAGAGTATCTGGCTATTAGCCATAAGCTATTAGCTATACGCTCTTCAGTTCTTCCGCGACGTGATGTACCGGGCGAGTTCGCGGAGCGGATCGGCCTTCGCATCGAACGAAGACAGGCGGCTGATCGCGCGCTGGGTGCATTCGTCGGCCATTTTCTTTGCGCCGTCCACGCCGTAAAACGTGGGATAGGTTTTCTTGCCGCGTTTGGCGTCGGTATTGGCGTCCTTGCCCAGTTCCTCCCGGGTGCCGGTGACGTTCAGCACGTCGTCGGCGATCTGGAACGCGAGGCCGATGTCCTCCGCGTATTTCGTCAGGCTGTCCAGCTGCGGCGAAGTGGCTCCGGCGGTGATGGCGCCCATGCGCACCGCCGCGCGGATCAGCATGCCTGTTTTGTGCTTGTGGATGTTCTGGAGCGTGGCCAGGTCGATGTCCTTGTTCTCCGCCTGGATGTCCAGGACCTGCCCGCCGACCATGCCGAGATTGCCCGAGCCGTAGGCCAGCTCGCGGACGATTTGCACCTGGCGCGCCGGGTCAAGTCCGTCCATCAGGTCGGACCGGCTGCACAGTTCGAAGGCCAGCGTCAGCAGGGCGTCGCCGGCCAAAATCGCCATCGCGTCGCCGTAGACTTTGTGGTTGGTCGGTTTGCCGCGGCGGTAATCGTCGTTGTCCATCGCCGGCAGGTCGTCGTGGACCAGCGAATAGGTATGGATCAGCTCGAGCGAGGAGGCGACCGGGAGGATGGCTTTCGATGTCGCGCCGACCGCCTCAGCCGAGGCGATGGCCAGTATGGGCCGGACACGCTTGCCGCCGGCGAAGAGGCTGTACCGCATGGATTCATGGAGAGTCGTCGGCGGGGTGGCGGCGCCCGGGATGACCGATTCCAGAAACCGGTCCACTTCGTCGCGTTTTTGCTCGAGATACCGCTTGATGTCCATAGGCGAAACGCAGACTAACAAAGGAGAACTGCGCGAGGCAAGGGGCGCGCCGTATTTGGTGATTTGGTGAAGTGAAGTCATTCCGGACTTGGCTTTTACTTCACCAGATCGCCACATCACCCAATCGCAAAATCCGAAAGCCGCGCTTGTTATTTTCCGCGCGGCTTGGCTATACTCCCGCCATGAGCATTCGCGCCTTTGGCGGCCAGTGGGAGCCGATGTTGCTGGGGATCGAGCCCCGGACGTGCCATGTCTGCCACAAGGGACTCTACCGGAACATCACCTTCTTCCGTGGCGGCTGGTCGCGCTGCACCGTCTGCAACGAGTTCGTCCACTATAGTTGCCTTGCCGGCGGCAAGGCGAAGTTCCTCAAGCAGCGCCCCCGTCTCTGTAAATCCTGCCAGGCAGGCCAATCGTCACCGCCGGGAACCGTTCGGAAACCTGCGGTCGGGGCGTGACGCCGGCTGAGACCAGGGTTGCCGATTTCGGCCCGCGCGGGCAGAAGTGGCTGGCCGGCACCATCCGGTTTTTCGTCGCTCCCCTGATTCTCTTCATCGGCGGATTTTTCACCACGGATTTCATGCTCAGCGGCATCTATACCTGGCCCCGGACCAGCAAGGTGCTGGCGCTGACCATCACCATCGCCGTGCTGTCCTACGAGTTCGTCTACAAGGAACAGCGGACGCTGAAGCCCGGGTCATCCGGAGCGTTCGCAGCCCGGGCGGTGCTGTATTCCTGCCTGATTCCGTATGCCGCAGGAGTCGCCGCGTTGATCGTGCTGGCGCGGATGTAATGGGGCAGGTGTTCAAGAGTGGCGCGTTTATTCAGCAGTGTTTCGCCGTCCATCCCCTGTGCCTGAGCCTGAAATCGCTGCATCTCCCCGGCGGCATCATCATCCGATGCACCTCCTGCAACATGCTCCACCGCTTGGCGCTCCGCGCAATCGTGTTGCGCGTGTCGGCCGTGCGCGCGATCGACGACACGGCCGCAGCAGGCACTGACCGTCCGGCTGCCGCGCATTTGGAGGACTGCGTCGCGGCGCACCTGGGCGCGCTCAGCGTCCGCGCGATGGATGTCGTGCGGGAAGAGGCCGGACTGCGCTGCGGCGAGTGCCGGAAGATGTATGATTTGGAGATCGTTGCCGTTGAGACCCATCAGCGGTGAACACGACCGGCGCGACTCGCGCGACGGGGGGGAATGCGCGACTGGCATGAACGACTCTTCGCAAGTCTCGCGTTTCTCGCACGTCACGCCAGTCTCGCGGAGCATCGTTCCACGGTCATCGCTATTGTGCCATGTCTGATCACGCGCGGCTTACCCCTGAAGAAATCGCGCTTGTTGCCGACGACAAGTTCTTCCGCGCCAAGGCCGCCATCACGCCCAAGGTCCGCGCCATGCTTGAAGCCGTGCACGATGCGCTCAAGCAGGAACTGGCCGGCGTGCCGCTGATCGCTCCACCAGGGTTCGATCCGGACAAGTGCCAGTATGTGAAGGGTGAACATCTCGAGGACTTTCCCTACCAGTACCTGGACTTTCCCAAGCATTTTGAGGGCGACAACAAGTTCACGTTCCGCACGCTTTTTTGGTGGGGGCATCATGTGGTCTTTGCGCTGATTCTGGAGGGGGACGGTCTGCGGAGCTACAAGCAAAACCTGATCAATCGCTACGGACGGATCGCCGACCGCGATCTTGACCTCTGCCTGTCGCCGACACCATGGGAGTGGAAGTGGGGACAGGGCTATACGCTGTCCCTGAGCCGGGACCGAAAGTCCGAGGTTGCAGCGGTGCTGTCCAACCGGCCGTTTTTCAAGCTGGCGCGGTTCATTTCACTGGACGATCCGATCATCCGCCAGGGCCGCCTGTCGCAGGCCGGGCAGGAGGCGCTTCGAGCCGTGCTGCCGGTGATCGCCAGGGACCTGCCGGGTCCCCGCTCCTGAGGTAGACGATCCATGGCTCGTGCGGGTAGACTGTCGCTCGATTTGCAGTAAGCATTCTGAAGGAAAGGAACTGTGATATGTCGCATGCATCGTTTGCGTGGGGGCTCGTCCTGCTGCTGGCCGGCTGCGCCGGCACGGGAGAAATCGTCCCATTGAAAATCCAGGCCCTGCCGTCCGTCCGATCCATCAACCAGAACTTTCAGGAAATCAAAGTCGTCGTCGAGCCCTTCGAGGAGGGATCAGGAGCGAGCCGTCTCGGCGTCCGGACCCACCTGGGAGGCGGAGAGACTGTCTTCACGGCGCAGGGAGGGAAGCTGGGCGATGTCATGGCCCAGGTGGTGGCCGACAATCTGAAATCCATGGGGTTTCAGGTGTGGGTGAAAAAATCGGACGCCTCCGAGGTGCCGGCCACTCCGGATATTACGATTACCGGGCAGGTGCAGCAGTTGTCGGCTCAGGCGCAGAGCCGGTTTTTTTCGACCAAAATGAAGGCGAAGGTCAGGGTCGTGATCCAGGCGGCGAATGCCTCGGACCGCAGCACCGTCCGGCTGAACCTGGAAGGGACGCGCGAGGATGCCGTGTTCTGGTTCGATCCGCGCGAAGTCCAGGAACTGGTGAACCGGCTGCTCAAGGAGAATCTGGACAGATTGCTGGCGGACATCCGCGTCAAGGACCGGGCCTTGCAGACGAAATAGGGCCTGTTTGTCTCGTTTGTTTGGTTTGTCGTGTTTCTCTGGTTACGAAGATCGAACCAAACGAACCACATGACCGACAAACCAGATGAACCAGAAAAACCAGACAAACTAGATAAACCAGACGAACCTGATCCAATCCAACATGCGCGAACGGCGGTGGGAAACCAGGGGCAAATTGGGCTTCGATGAGATCCTGGCCGCAGCCGAGCGGCTGGCCGCGCAGGGGCTGGCGCCCTCGGTTCCCGCCAGGGATGTGATCTGTTATGTCGAGGAGTGGGAAGTCCGAACGCCGGAGGACTTCGATCATCTCGATCCCTGGGCGACGGAGGATGTGACGCTCGTCCATCTGCTCGACGGCTGGCGCGGCGACTTTTTTCTCCTGGCCGGCAGCTACCATACGGTCTATCAGCGGCATCAATCCGTCGGCACCTACTGTTCGGTGAGCCATCCGTGGCGCATTCCGGGCGCGCTGTCGATGCACCACTCCCGCAGCATGCTCTGGCTCGGGTTCCGCCATGCACACGGGTTCATCCGGGTCCGCCTCCACACAGTCGATGTGGTGACGCCGGGCGAAACGCGCGCCGACAGCCGGCGCGCCTTGTGGCTGGATGAGCGCCAACGCGCCTTTCTTGCCGCGATCGCGGTGCTGGAGGTGCCGATCGAGGCCGCGATCGAAAACGGCGGTCTGGTTCTGCAGACGAGCGACACGAGCCGGCCGCTGTTTTGTTCGTGGCCGGACGCCTTCGGGCCCTGCCAGTTCGAATTCAATTCACCGGACGCGTTCGAGTTCCTCGTGCCGGCCAGCCAGCTGGCGGCGACCTGCGGCGGGGAACCGGCCCGCGTCCGCGCGTACCTCACCGGATTTTCGGAGGAGGCGCTGGATGAATTTCAAGCGGTGGCGCTGGATGCGCGCCCGGCCTACCGCTGCTCGGTGCATTGTCCGCTGGACGACCTGCCGGAGGTGCTGCGCGCCACCGCGCCGGCCGGCCGGCTCTACGCCACTCTCTGCGAGTTTCAGACGCAACAGCTGCTTCCTCGCGGGACCGACGCGTCGGCGATCGTGGGCATTGTCGGCGCGGAAGGCGGATTTCAACTCGAAGTCCGCCTGAATCGTGCGCCGCTTCCGGAAGACGAGATGGCCGGCTGGCTGGGACAGGTCGTCGGCATGCCGGTGAGCTATGCCCCGCTTCCTCCCTTCCCATGATTAGGATGCTGAACACGGCTCTGCAAGACAAGCGCGACATGCGAGAAAGGCGGGACGGGTCTGTCTTGCAAGTCGCGCACGTCCCGCGAGTCTCGCAGGCGATTGCTCATCACTGCCCCCTTCAGTTGTCGTGATGCTTTCAACCGCCCGACTTCGCGCCGCCCTGGCCAAGCCGTTTCTGCCGGTGGTCTTCTTTTTTGCCGGCGTGACCTTTGACAGCGTCACGCTGACGCGCATCGACCGCCTGACGGACAATCTCATCCTGCTCCTGTATCTCAGCCTGCTGGCTCTGTTGATCATTCTGACCGGGCGGGCCGACCTGGCCCGGGCCGGGCTCCAGGGCGTGTCGACGGAACCTCCGATGTCGGCGGCCCTGTTCGAGCGGGCCCGTTCCTACTTTCCGCATGCCGCTCAGTTTTTGTTCGGCGGGCTGTTCAGCGCCTACGCGATTTTTTATTCCCAGAGCGCCTCGCTAACCGGCACGGCCGTATTCTTTGCCGTGCTCGTCGGCTTTCTGGTCGCCAACGAACTGCTCAAGGACCGGCTCACGAATCTCCGGCTCCTGGTCGGCCTCTTCGCCCTGGTCTGCTTCAGCTTTCTGACCTTCTTTCTGCCGGTGCTGACTGGTATCATGAATACGCCGATGTTTCTCTTCGGCGCGCTCTGCAGCCTGGGCGCGGTCTACTGGGTGATCCGGCAGGTCTACAGGGACGCCCCCGGGCAGGCGACGAGAGAAATGGCGCTGACCGGCGCGCCGGCGGCCGGACTGGTCGTCATTCTCGTCGGATTCTATTTCCTGCACTGGATTCCGCCGGTTCCGCTGTCCCTGAAGTTCGGCGGTTTTTACCATCAG
>MHEU01000037.1:11611-32369 GCA_001805245.1 Nitrospirae bacterium RIFCSPLOWO2_02_FULL_62_14
GGCCTCCTGTTTTACGGCGGTTTTTGCCCCCGTTGCCTTGCAGACGACGGTCGTGCATCATTGGCAGTACCGGCCCTCCGGGCGCTCCGGCGCGAACTTTGAGACGACGGACCGCATTCCGCTCGTGATTGCCGGCGGGCGGGAGGACGGCTACCGGGGGTACACGACCAAATCGAAGCTGGATCCGGGGGAGTGGCGCGTGGACGTCGAAACGAAGGATGGGCGCGTGATCGGGCGGATCGGCTTCGAGGTGGGGGAGGAGGACAGCGATGTCGGACCCTTCGAGACGATCGAGCGTTAGGCGGGTTCTGCTGGACAGGGGCGCAGGCCTCAGGTAGCCTTCGGGCTTAGTCAGTAATTTGTTAAAACTATTTTGATGAGCATTCCTCGAACATACGGCGCAGGTCTGCGGCTGGCCGCTCTGGCGGTCGTGGCCTGTCTTCCGTCCGCAGCCACGGCGGAAGTGCGCACGCTGACGGCCACCGGCGAATACCGAATGGGCGACAACGACACCAAGACTGATGCCAAGCGGCTGGCGTTGCTGGATGCGAAACGACTGGCGCTGGAACAGGTCGGCACCTATCTGGAAGGCGTCACTGAAGTCAAAAACCTCCGCGTGACGAAAGACGAGATCCGTTCGTACACGGCGGGGATCGTCGAAGTGGTCGAGCAGGCGTCGCGGACGATGCTGGAGGGCGAGACCACGGTGGTGCGCGTGGACGTGACGGTGAAAGTGGACACGGCGGTCGTCACCAAGCAGCTCGGAGAGCTGCGCAAGAACGAGCTGGCGAAAGAGGAATTGCTGCGCGCGAGGGCGGAGTCGGATCTCCTGCGGAAGGAATTGGAGGAAAAGAACAAGCAATTGGTCGCGCTGAAAGGCGGCGCCGCCGAGGCCGCGGTGCAGCAGCGGCAGCAGGTATTGGCGAAGGCCGATGCCAATGAACTCCTGGCCAGGACCTGGCAGTTGCCGGCGGGCACGAAAGACGACATTGTTACGAAGACGACGAATCCCACGGCCGAGGAGCGCGCGAAATACCGGGCGATGCTGGAGGAGGCGCTGCGGCTCGATCCCGATAATCCCTGGGTCCATTTCAAGCTGGGCCATCTCTACCACAGCGAAGGCAATCTCGACGCGGCGATCCGCGAATACCGGACGACGATCCGTCTCAAGCCCGACGCGGATCGGCCGCATCTGGCGCTGGCCCGCGCGCTGATCGCGCAGGGGAAAAAACAGCAGGGGGCGGAAGAGATGTATGCCTACCTGATGCTCGCCGAAAAGAAACCGGCGAACAAGCCGCTGATCGAGCGGACGGACAGAAAGCTCCGCGACTACGAGCGTCGCGGGATCCAGCCGACCCGGCGGCCGTTACCGGCCTCTCGCTGAATCATTTCCATGAATAATCGGATTGTTCAGGCGATCGTGCGTGCGGGGATGGTGACCGCCCTATTGGTCGGCACGGCGCCGCCGTCCGTTGCGATGGCCAAGGGCGATTCCCCCGCGGTCAGTCCGGGCGGTGGGCGTCATCAAAACGGAGGGGATGCCCTCGCTCATTACAACCGCGGAGTGTCCCTGCAGGCCGAAGGCAAGCTGCAGGATGCGATTGCCAAGTACCGGGAGGCGGTGCGCCTCCAGCCCGACCTTGTGGATGCCCATTACAACCTGGGCGTCGTGCTGGCGGCAACCGGCGATCAGACCGGCGCCATCGCGTCTTATCGTACGGCGGTCCAACTCAAACCCGGTTTTTCCGCCGCGCATCATGCCCTGGGTGTTGCGTTGGCCAAGCGAGGCGATCTGACCGGCGCGATCGAGGAATACCGTGCCGCGTTGCAGTATCAGCCTGATCTGGTCGTCGCGCACCAGGGATTGGGCGCGGCGCTCCACGCGAAGGGCGATCTCGCGGGCGCCATTGCCGAATATCGGGCGTCGTTGCGCCTGAATCCGAATCTCGTGGAGGCCCACTACAATTTGGGGCTGGCCCTGACCGCAACAGGCGACCAGACGGCGGCGATCGAAGAATATCGGGCGACGGCTCGCCTCCAGCCAGACAATGCCCAGGCCTATTTCAATCTCGGGCTGGCGCTGCAGGCCAAACGGGACCTGAACGGCGCGATCGAGGAATACCGCCATGCGCTCCGGCTTCAACCGGACCATGCGGGCGCGCATCACAACCTCGGCCTCGCGTTGAAAGCCAAGGGCGACCTGCTCGGCGCCATTGCCCAATATCAGGAGGCCCTTCGCTTCGAAGGGAAGGACGCCTATACCCATCACGATTTGGCATTGGCGCTCCAGGAGAAGCAGGATCTGGATGGTGCGATCGCGCAGTACCGTGAAGCGCTGAAGCTCAAGCCGGACTATGCCACGGCCCACTACAATCTCGGCGTCGCGCTGATGGCCAAATCCCGCCCCAAAGAGGCCTCGCAGGAGTTCCGGGAATATCTTCGGCTGGTTCCGGATACGCCGGGGAACCGTACGGGGATCGAGCGGGCGAAGACGATCCTGAAAGTGCTGGGGCAGTTCGAAGACAAGGGTAAACCGGCGGAAGCGAGCGCGCCGCCGCCTCCCAAACGCGGCCCGTCCTAAGCAGGTTCGAAGTTCGAGGTTTACTGAACCAGTCCCAGGCGTTTCGCGTCATCCAGAGTCCACTGCACCGCCTCCAGTACACTTCTCAGCGTCTTCCGTGTCAGCGTGTCGCTGCCGTGGTGGTAGTGCACGACCGTGATTCGCCCGTCCGGGTGCGCATAAATCCGTCCTCCGGTCCGAGTTGATCGCCGGAGCGTAAACCCATCACGCTCGAGCGCTCGGATGAGTTGGTTGATGGGGAGGTTGCGGAGCAGATGAACGAGGGAGGGTTCCTCGTTCATACGACGACAGCGAGCACGGGAGCTTCGATGATTTCTCCGTTGGCGGGAGGTTTCGGGATTGGTTTGCCCATTTCCCGCAGCGTGGCGATATAGGCGTCAATGGCTTCTTGAAGTGACTTGACCGCTTCCTGTTGCGTTTGGCCCCATGTGGCACAGCCGGCAAGCGAGGGTACGACGGCGCTCCAGCGTCCATCTTCTTCCTGCTCGACTTCGATGGGAAAGATGTATGTCTTCATCTGGAATGCCTCAGGACTACGCCGATTATAGCATAGTCTCTGAAATCGCCAGCCATCCGTGCTACAAAAAGGCCCGCTCGCGCTTGATTCCAATCCCGACACGGGCTATGCTGTAGTCACACTTGAGACCACGGAGGAGATTGTGAAATTCACCAATGTTCGTGATTTGAAGGCCAAAACATCCGCCGTGCTGCGCACGGTCGAGAAGGGCGACACCGTGCTGGTCACCACGCACGGACGCCCCACCGCCATGCTTGTGCCAGTCTCCGAAGACGATATCGAAGATGCCTTGCTGGCCTATAGCCCAACCTTGCGTAAGAAGATTGAAGAGGGACTGAAAGACATTCAAGCCGGGCGGACGATGTCCCTGACCGACTACACACGCCGCCGCGCGAAGCTGAAAGCCAAGTCCGCGTGACCTTTCAGGTCTTTCTCTCCGAGAAAGCCCAACAAGACCTGGAGGCGTTTCCTTCGAAGCAGGTTGAGCAGATTCTGGCGGATTGCCGCAGGCTAGCGGGTGATCCGATCCCGGACGGCAAGCGCATTAAGAAACTTCAAGGTTATAAAGAAAATCTCTACAGGCTGAGAGCCGGTGATTATCGGGTAGTGTTCCGTCGTGCGGGGACCCGCATTGATATCACGCGGGTTCTGAGCAAGGAAGACTTCCAACGTGCCTACTGACCGGCGCTTGCGAAGAAACCTCAAGACTATTGGGCTGGCAAGCTTCGTACTCATCAGTCTGATCGCCGCTGAACCTTCCTCCGCTGAAATCAAAACCATCACCGCCACCGGCGAATACCGGATGGGGGACAACGACACCCGCACCGACGCCAAGCGGCTGGCCCTGCTGGAAGCCAAGCGTCTCGCGCTCGAACAAGCCGGCACCTACCTCGAAAGCGTCACCGAGGTCAAAAACCTCGGCGTCGCCCGTGATGAACTCAACGCCTACACCGCCGGTATCGTCGAAGTCACCGAACTGGACACAAAAGATGTGCTCGATGGTGCCACCCACATCATCCGCGTTGAAGTGACTGCGAAGATTGACACGGAAGTCGTATGGCGTCAGGTCGATGCACTACGCAAGAACGAAACTGCCAAAACAGAGTTGTTGAGGTTGCGTGCAGAGAGGGATGAACTGCGGCAGGAAGTCGAGGTGAAAACGCGCGAGATTGTTTCCCTGAAATCTAAGAGTGAGATAAAGGCTGCTTCCATGCAGCGGCAACAGGTCATAACTCGGTCGGAGGTTGTGAATCTTCTCACGCAAGCTTCGGGTTTGCTATTCGGCTCTGGCGCACGGCGCGCAGAGTCGACTCCCGAGAGGAGGACTGCTGCAAGAAATTTAATCATTAAGGCGCTCGCGCTTGAGCCACAGCATCCGAGAGGACACCTTCTGATGGGCGTGATTCTTGACGATGAAAAGAAGCACAAGGAAGCAGTCCATGAATTTCGAAGCGCTTTACAGGTTGCATCGGTATATGGTTGGCCTGCTGAGGATGTTGCCCTGACCCATAAGCTTCTAGCCGAGGCGCTCGATAGTGCCGGTGACCGCGCAGGGGCCATTGTCGAATACCGCACTGCGCTCAAAGTTAAGCCGGACTTCGCGCCGTCGCACATCGGTCTTGCAAGACTGTTCTTGCTCACAGGTGACCACTCCTTGGCGATCTCAGAGGCTCGCACAGCGGTGCGTCTTGAGCCAAGTAATAAAGAAGCCCATATGATATTCGGAATGGCGCTTCAAATGGCGGGCAAGCCAACTGATGCAATCGGAGAATATCGTTTCGCGCTCCACCTACAGCCGGACGAATTTCTAGCTAAGATAATCCATATAAATCTAGGAAGAACTCTTGGGTCTATCAGGGATTGGATCGGCGCGATCGCGGAATTCCGAATCGCGTTGCATCTGCAAACTGACGATACAAAAACACAAGCAGATGCCCACTATGAGCTGGGACTTGCCCTTGGTATGACGGGTGACTATGACGGCGCAATCGTTGAACTCCGCGCGGCCTTGCACTTGCGGCCTAATGACCCGTTAACCCACCACTTACTTAGCTCCATGTTGCAGGGAAAAGGACTCAGGAATGAGGAAGCGCAGGAACTTCGGGAGTTCTTGAGGTTAGCTGTAAGCTCTGCAGATTTTGCCAGCCCTGATTCCCAGGCCATGATCGAGGATGCCCGAGCTAGGCTCCGCGAGTTACAGCAGTAGCAGGGATTAACACGATGAGCGGTTTGGCCGAGGTTGTTATGGGCTTCAGAATCGTTAGGCTTTTCCATGACGCATGGAAACATGCAAAGGACTATTTCTGGCCAGAGGATAAGTGGGTTGAGGATGTGGCGTATCTTGATACGTCTGGGCTTAAGCGAACTTACGAAGCGGGAAGCTGTGATATCCGATGGTGCTTGGACGAACATCTATCACGGCGTACCGGAGAAGAAGGGTGGAAAATTGTAAAAGTGAAAAATGAAAAAGGAAAAGACGTATCGTTGCGTCTGAGAATTGGAGATATCAGCCGCACAGCGATCTATAAAAAGAAAGGGCAAGATTAGCTTCGGTTGATGGTGCCAGTGACCTTGCGGGTCTGCTAAGGGGACAGGTCTACAAGCGACCTGTCCCCGCCTACTTAAAAAAGGATGGCATGGCGTGAGCGGACTTCGCCGGAGGAGCGGGGACCCTCCGAGGCTTTTGCGAGAAGGAAAGCTGGAACTGACCAAGGCACCGCGGTCGCAGACCGCGGCTGCGGGAATTCCAGAAGGTTTCCACGAGCTAAAGCCCGGAAGGGTCGCTCCGAGAGGTGCGGGAGCGATAGACCATGCCACCTGATCTTCCTCGTCAGTAGAAGCAGGGACGCAACTGCAGTCTTCTGCTATTTCTTCCCCCACTTCATGGCGTGCTGGAACACGCACTTCGGGCAGGTGTAGTGTAGGTACTGCCCGTCGCCGACGAGCCGTTTGGTCATCGGCACCTTGCACCAGGTACAGAGACGATCCGGAATCTCGTCCTTTGCGGGAGTAGTGCGGGCGGGTTGTTGTTCCGGACTGGAAGACATGCCGCATTGTCTCCGAGCGCTCGTAAACTTGTCAACGAGCGCCAGTCCGAAAGTCGGAAAGTCGAAAGTCTTAAAGTCTTGGTTCTGAGCGGCGACTCAACGTTCCGCTATTTGCGGGATGCCTGTCTCGCCGCCGCCTGCCGTCGGATCCGACTTGCGCGGGAACTTCTCTTCCAGAATCACGTAGAGCGTTGGAATCAGGAACAGGGTCAGGATCGTCGAGACGCCGAGCCCGCCGACGACCGACCGGGCCAGCGGCGCGTTGGTCTCTCCGCCCACGCCCAGCCCCAGCGCCATCGGCAGCAGGCCGAAGACCGTCGCCAGCGAGGTCATGAGAATCGGGCGCAGCCTTGTCCGCGACGCGAGCACGACGGCCTCGCGCAGGGCCATGCCGCGCCGCCGCAGCACGTTCGTGTAATCCACCAGCAGCACGCCGTTGGAGACGACGATGCCCAGCATCATGATGATGCCCATGAACGAGGTCGTGGACAGGGTCGTGCCGGTGAGAAAGAGGGTCAGCAGCACGCCCGGCAGGCCCATCGGGATCGTGAACATGATGATGAAGGGGTCCACGAGCGATTTGAACTGGGCGGCCATGACCATATAGACCAGCATCATGGCCAGGATGGTCGCGAAGATCAGGCCGGAAAACGTCTCGCGCTGCTGCGCGATCTGGCCGGCTACGCGGATGCTGAAGCCGGGCGGGAGCTGCAACTGGTCGAACCGCTCTTCCAGTTCGCGGCCGATGCTGCCGAGGTCCCGTCCCACCGGGTTGGCCGTGACGTTGACGACCCGCTGGAAGTATTTCCGGTTGATCTTCACCGGTCCGGCGTTGAATTTCACCGCCGACATGTTCTTGAGCAGGACCGCCTCGCCGGACCGGCTGGTCAGCACGATCCGGTCCAGCGCCGTGAGGTCCTTGCGGTGCTCTTCGGCCAGCCAGGCGCTGATGTAATACTCGTTGCCGGTCTCCGGGTCGGTGTAGATGATCGGATCGGTCTGCCCGTTGCCGTTGAGCGAAAAGAGCACGGCGTTGGCCACGTCGGTTTCGCTGATGCCGAGCAGCGCGGCCTTCTCGCGGTCCACGGTGATGTCCAGTTCGGGATAGTTCTCCTCGCGGCTCACCTCGATGTCGGCCAGGCCCTTCACGTCGTGCATGATCGCGTCCACCTGCTTGATGACCGTGCGGGCCTTCTCGAACTCGTACCCGTAGATCTCCACGTCCACCGCCTTCTGCGAACCGAAGCTGGTGACGCGTTTGATGATCCCGCCCGGATCGAAGTACATCGCGACGCCGGGGAAGAGCTTTAAAATCTTCGGGCGCACTTCGTTCATGATCCGGGTCTGGCTGCGCGTCCGCCGGTCCTGCGGCACCAGGTAGACCTGCACGACCGAGGTGTGGGGGCCGGTGTTCGGGTTGAAGAGGGAGGACCGGCCCTGCTGGAGCACGCCGGTGCTGGAGACGATGGTGTCCAGCTCATCGGGTTTGACGTTCTCCCGGATCACCCGCTCGATCTCGATGACCTGCTGCTCCGTTTTTTCCACCCGCTGGCCCACCGGCGCGCGCACGACGATGCGGAACTGGCTTTCGGCGTTGACGGGGATGAACTCCTGCCCGATGTACGGGATCAATCCCAGCGAGCTGGTGAACACGAGCAGGATCACGCCGATGAGCGTTTTCTTGTGCGCGAGCGTCCAGGTGAGCGCCTGCTGGTAGCGGTCGTCGATCGCGTCGTACCAGCGCCGCGTCCGTTCCATGAACCCCACCCACCAATCCGGCATTCCCCGGTGGGCTTCCTGCTCCGGCTTCAGGAATTTGAAGCAGAGCGCCGGCGTCACCGTGCGCGAAATGAAAAATGACGTGAACAGGGAAATGGCGATCGTGAGGGTCAGCGGGACCAGCAGCAGCCGGGCGATGCCCACGACGAAGAAAATCGGCAGAAACACGATGACGGTGGTGACGGTGGAGGCGAAGATCGGCATGGCCACTTCGCGCGCCGCCTCCACGATGGCGTCCCATCGTTTCTGCCCGGTGTTCAGGTGGCGCTGGATGTTCTCCAGCTCGACGATCGAGTCGTCCACGAGCCGGCCGATGCCGAGCGCCAGGCCGCCGAGCGTGAAGACGTTCAGCGTCATGCCGCTGAAATAGAGGACGATGAACGTGACGAGGATGGACAGCGGAATGGCCACGGAAATGATCAGCGTGCTGGTCAGGTTGCGCAGGAACATCAGGATGACGGCGGCCGCCAGCACCGAGCCGTGCAGCGCCTGCTCGGTCAGGTTCTTGATCGCCATCCGGATGTAAAGCGACTGGTCGAACGAAATGCCGAGATGGACACCCGGAGGGATGCCGATCATCTTCGGCAGCGCCGCGTGCAGCGCGTCCACCACCTGGACCGTGTTCGCCGCCGGCTGCTTGTTGACGCGCAGGTAGACCGACCGCTTGCCGTCGGTCCTGACGATGTTGGTCTGGATGTCGGAGGAATCGGTGACCGTGCCCACGTCGCGCACGCGGACGGGGTTGCCCAGCGCGTTGACCTTGACGACCACGTCGTTGATCGGCTCGACGGATTTGAACTGGTTGTTCGTGAAGACGTTGTAATCGAGGTTGCCGGCCTTGATGTCGCCCGACGGCAGAATCAGGTTGGCCTCTTTCACCGATTTGACGACATCGAGAATGGACAGGCTGCGCGCCTGCAGCAGCGCGGGGTCCAGGTTGATGTTGATCTGGCGGACCTTGCCACCCTCGACCGTCGCGGCCGCCACGTTGTTGATCTGCTCGATCTGTGGGGCGATCGTGTTGAAGGCCAGGTCGTACAGCGCGCGCTCGTCCAGGTTGTCGCTGGAGACGGTCACGAAGGCGACCGGGATGTTGGAGACGTCGAACTTGACGACGAAGGGCTGCAGCACGCCCGGCGGCAGGTTGTTGAGGATCTGCGTGATGCGCTGCATCACCTCCATCTGGCCGACGTTGATGTCGGCGCCCCAGTTGAACCAGACCTGCACCGCGCCGATGCCGTGCTTGGCGAAGGATTCGACGTGCTCCACGTTCGAGGCGGAGCTGACGGCCTTCTCGATGGGATAGACGACGCTCTTTTCGATGTCGACCGGAGGGGCGCCCTTATAGATGACGCCGACGAAGACGACCGGCACGGAGATATTGGGGAACAGGTCCACCGGCAGGCGGTCGAGCGACGTGGCTCCCAGCACGACCATCGCAAGGGATAGCATCAAGATGCCGATGCGATTGCGGAGCGCGAGGAGTGTCAGCCACATGGGATGGACGTAAGGCGTAAAACGTGAGGCGTGAGGCGTGGGAGACAAAAATCGCTCAAGGTCTTTAACCCCTTACGTTTCACGACTCACGTTTCACGGGTTCAAGAGAATGCGCTTCGACGATGGTGCCGTCGCTGACCAGGTCCTTGCCGGAGACGATGACCTGCTCGGAGCCGGTGAGCCCCTTGGTGATTTCTATCCGGTTGCCGGCGCGTCCGCCCAGCTCGACCGGCACCTGGCGCGCCTTGCCGTCATGGACGACATAGATGTACTGGTTTTCTTCCAGCCGCGTCACGGCGTCGATGGGAATCTGGATGGCATTGCGATGTACGCCGACCATGATCCCAACGCGGGCGAACATGCCGCCTTTCAGCAACTGGTCCTTGTTCGGCAGGTCCACCTCCACGGTCATCGCGCGCGTATTCTTGTTCAGGGCCTGCACGGTCCGCGTGACCTGGCCGGTGAAGATGCGGTCCGGGTAGGCCTCGGCGCGGACTTCCGCCTGCTGGCCGATTTTCACCAGCGGGATGTCCTTCTCGACCACCTCGACCAGGATCCGCACCGTTTCGATGTCGTGGAGGCTCAGGATGCCGCGCGACATGGTGGAGGTGCTGGCGGTGGAGCCGGTGACGTAGGCGCCCTGATCGAGATTGCGCTCGGCGATGTAGCCGGCGAACGGCGCGCGAATGAAGGAGTAGGTCAGATTCGTTTCAGCCTGCTGCAGGGCCACTTCCATCTGCTGCACCTGCGCGCGATACGTTTCGACCTGCGCGGCCGCCACATCGTAATTGACCTGCGCCGTGTCCAGATCCTGCTGCGAGACGAACTGATCCTTGATCAACGCCTTCATGCGGTCGAGAGTCAGCCTGGCGTTGCGGATGTTGGCCTCCTGGCGGAACACCTCGGCTTTCGCGGCCGCGAGATTGGCTTTTGCGCGGTTGACCGCATGGATGTAGTCGGTGTGGTCGATTTCCACGAGTAACTGGTTGGGCTTCACGCGGTCGCCCCTGTCCACGTACATCTTCGCGATATAGCCGTCCACGCGCGAGAAGAGGTTCACCGTCTGGTTCGGCGAAATGTCGGCGGTGTATTCGAGGCGGACGTCCAGATCCTGCCGGACCGGCATGACGGTGCCCACCGTGATCAAGCGGCCCTTGCGCTGGTCGCTCTTGGCTCCGCTACTGGTCAGCTTAAAAGTGACGAGTCCCGCCAGCACGAGCAGGAGGACGGCAATCACCGTGGCGACGGGATGCAGCCTGAGCCGGTTCATGAGCGGGCCTTCCTGGTGGCAGCGCGTGGGCCGGCCTGGATGCCGTCGAGGAACAGCGTCACGTAACTCTCGACGCAATCTTCGGGAGACCGGTGCGCCGGGACGCGGAAGATTTCGTGCAGCAGCCGGTGATGCGCCAGCATGCCCATGAAGGAACGGGCGGCGAGGAGGGGATCAACCCGGCGAAACGCTCCGTCCCGGATCCGTTGCTCGATATAGCCGGCGAGGTAGTCGTAAAAAACGCGATGCTGGTTTTTGAAAAACATATTCGACAGCTCGTGGCCCTCCAGCGCGCTGAACAGCAGCAGTCGCAACAGGGTCGGGTCCGCTCCGCGCCGGATGCGGTGGCTGGCGAGCATCGTGAAGACGAGCCGGTCATCCCGTTTCTTCGCCGCGTCCTCCACCGTCGTCAGCAGTTCCGTAAGGGGAACCTTCTCGGCCAGGATCGCCGCGTAGAGCGCGCGCTTGGTCGGAAAATGCTTGAAGACCAGGGCTTCGCTGCAGCCCGCCGCCTTCGCGATTTCCCTGGTCGTCGTGCCCGTGAAGCCGTGGGCGGCGAACAGCGAGGCGGCGGCCGCGATGATCCCGGCCTGGCGCTCCTGCCCCGATGCCTTCTTCGAATGCTTGTGTCGCTTCGTTGTCATGATTTCCTGGTGAGTGAGTAATTACTCACCAAAAAGATAACATGGGCCGGAGGCACGGGGCAAGCGGCGAGAGGAAAAGCGGAATATGCCGGGAGGCTGTTACGACGGGTTGAAAAGGAATGCTGATCGCTGAAAGCTGACAGCTTGCTACTGGCGGAGCTTGGCCCAGGCCTGCTGATATTCTTCGAACGAATCCACTTCCATCCAACCCTTGTAGATGGAGACGCAGGAGACTTCCTGGCCATGGTCGATGAGTTCCTGGATCAGGTCGGTGAAGGAGGCCTTCTTGAATGAGCCGGCTTCGTGAAAGCCCTTGGAGGCGAACTTCTTGCTCGCGTCGTGGTAGGCGCGCTTGAGCGCCTCCGTGCCCTTTTCGGAGAGCATGGCCAGGCCGATGAATTCGCCGTGCGCCTCGTCCTCCGGGACGTGCTGGCCGATCTTCACGATCTGATTGTGCTCTTCGGGCGTGACGTAGCGGCCGGCGGTATTCGTGGTCGGCCGGTGCTTGAGGCTGACCAGGTCGGGCTTCAGATGCGGGTGGGCTCCGCTGCGCTTGTGTTCGTCGTGCCAGGCGAGGTCCACGACCAGCGTGATGTCCGCCGGGCTCTTGAGCAGTTTTTCAAGGATCGCCGTCTCGAACACGATGTCGCCGTAGAGAAAGAGCGTGCGCCCCTTCATTTCATTTTCAGCGCAGAAGAACGAAAAGAGGTCGCCGGTCTCCTCGTAGCGGTCGTTGTCGTAGTACTTGATGTTGGGAAGGTCGATCGCTTCCTTTTTATAGCCGCGCACAAGGGCGATGTCCTTGATGTTGCAATCGTTGATCGCCGCCACCTGCCGTTCCAGGATGGTTTTCCCCTTGATGTCCAGCAGGCACTTCGGCTTGTCTTCGATCAGAGGCAGGAGCTGCTTTTCAAAGCCCGCCGCGGTGATGATCGCCGTGATCTTCTCGCCGCCGACCGGCAGGAACTGCTTTTCGTCCTGTTCCATCTGCGGCACGCCGACGATCTCGTAGACCTCGGGCAGCGTGACGATCCGGTCGTTGGCCGCCCCCGGGCGCGTATCCTTCTTGATGATCTCCAGCGTTTCGCGGATGCTTCTGATCGCCGCCCGCACCGGCTGGTTCGCGTAGATGATCATCTTGACGCCGGCCTCTTCCATTTCCTTCGCCGTGGTCTGGTCGAAAATCGTCGGGACGACGACGATCGGCACCCGGCCCGAAAAGGCCTTGCACACCGACTTCAGTTCGTCGAACGTTTTCGATTTGGAATGGATCAGCACCGCGTCGGCGCCGGCCTCCGCGTAGGCTTCCACGCGTTGAAGGGCTTCTTCCCTGCCCCAGCCGGCAATGAGGGCTTCGGTCCGGGCGATGATCATGAAGTCCGGCACGGTCTGCGCGGCCTTGGCGGCCTTGATCTTGCCGCAGTGCTCCTCAATCGGAATCAATTCCCGGCGGACGCCGGCGTAAAAGCTGCAGCGCTTGGGGTAGACGTTGTCTTCGATGCAAATGGCAGCCACGCCGGCCCGCTCGCGGTCGTTGACCGTGCGCATGACGTTCAGCGCGTTGCCGTAGCCGGTGTCGCAATCGGCGACGATGGGAATATTGATGGCCTCGGCCATCCGGCGCTCCACACCCAATTGTTCGCTGGAGTCGATGAAGCTCGCGTCGGGGATGCACTTGAGCGAGGCGGAGATGGCGAAACCGCTGGCCCAGACGCCGTCGAATCCGGCGCGCTCGATCAGCTTGGCGCTGAGCGCGTCATGGGCGCCGACGATCTTGATGGCGCCGGGACGCTTGAACAGGGCTCTGAGTTTGGTGGCCTGATGCATGAAGCGCATGATGCGAGAGACATCGCCGGATTGTCAACGGAAAGTTGGAAATTTCGTCGCGTTATGACGCGGACCTAGGGATTCTGGAACTCGAGCATGAGGGACTGGCTTTCGAAGAAGATCAGCCCGTGCTCCCGCTGCACGTCGAAGGTCAGGTTGATTTCGGTCTCCGTCCCTCTCCAATTGAAATGCTGCGCGACCCCTTGCGAGAACTGTCCCGGCGTGCGGTCCAGCGGACCGTATTTCGTCTCCAGATAGGCCACGACCTGCTCATGGGTCTGCCGGCCCTGATACCGCGCCACGACCCGGGCGAATTTTCCATTGACCGTCAGGAAGCGCATCGCCTCCAACCTGGCTTCGCCCAACGGCGGCGGCCCCTGCTTCAACTCGTAGCCTTTGATGCGGGAGCTGGATTCGGCGAGACGATAGGCCTCGGATTCGGGGAAGGCTGCGCCCCAGGCGATCCCTCCGAATCCCTGCGGATCGTTCACCATCTGGACGGCGCGGATTGCGCAGGGCCACAGCAGCGACAGGGTGCAGCACAGGGTGGCGAAGAAGATGGTGCGGGGCCAGGCAGCAGTGCTCACGTTCGCGCTCCGCGGTCAGAATTCCTACTCGTGAATGGATTCGGTGAAGGAGGGCGCCAGGAGAATGCTCTCAATAAACAGGAATCCGCGTTCTCCCACCGCTTCGTAGGTCATGTTGATATCGGTGTCCGCGCCGCGCCAGTTGAACTGCTGGTTGAATCCGCGCATGGTCTGGCCGGGCGTACGGTCGAGCGGCCCGTATTGCGCTTGCAGATGGGCCAGTATCTGGGCGTGAGTGCTTTGTCCGCGATAGTGGATCGTGACACGGGCGAACTTGTCGTCCACCGTCGAGAGCCGCATCATCTCAACCGCGGCTTTGCCCAGCGTAAGCGGGCCCTTCCTGAGGTCGTATTCCTTGATGCGCCGGGCGGTATTGATCAGGGACAGCTCCGGGCGGTCGTCCAGCCTGGCGCCCCACAGGATGCCGTTGAAGCCCTTCGGATCGTTGACCATGGGGACGGCGTGGACGGCAGGCGGAGGTAAAAGGACGAGGGACCAGAGCAGGCCGACGGCAAACCCGAGCGCGGCAAGCCGTGTATGCAGGAGACGGTGATCCGGCACGGACATCCTCCTAACCCGCATTATTCATGAACGGTTCTACTGCAATTGCCGATCCGCCGCTGCGATCAGCCTGGCCGTGAATCTAAGCCTCTGGAGGCAAAAGACTTCTCCGCTCGCATTTGATTGAAGCGAGCGGCTCAAACGAAGTTTGGTATGGCGGGCAGGCTCGCCGCTCGGTCGGTCAACATCCTGTTTGGGAACTGACTCCGTCGTCCTCGCCGGTGCCTGTCCCGGTTCGGACGGGGACAGACACCACGCGCAGACGCGGGGAAGGGTGTCAGTCCCCAAGCTCCACGTGCCCGTCTCGCCTGGCGTCTCGGCTGTTTCGTCACGAACCGTCATGAATAATGTGGGCTAAACGCGCGCACAGTATCATGATCATCGTGCGCAGGCAACCTTGTGAATCCCTCTGGGCTTGGCTATAATGCGAACCGCTTCATCGGCCGGCTCGAACGTGGCCGGCTTTGTTATTTTGGGAGCTGCGAATGATCGAGAGCGACGCGTTTGTTCAGGCGCTGCAGGATGTCGGGTTTGATTTTTTCACCGGCGTGCCGGACTCCATCCTGGGCGGGATCATCGAGACCCTGATGGAGCGGCGCCTCTATACGCCCGCCGTGCGCGAGGACGAAGCGGTGGCGATGGCGGCCGGCGCCTATATGGCCGGCAAGGTGCCGGCGGTTCTCATGCAGAACTCCGGGGTGGGCACGTCGCTCAATGCGATCATCTCGCTCAATGTCATCTACAAGCAGCCCTGCCTGCTCCTGATCTCGTGGCGCGGATTTCAGGGGAAGGACGCGCCGGAGCATCTGGTCATGGGCGAAAACATGACGCAGGTGCTCGATTCGGTGAAGATTCCGCACCGCACCCTATCGGAACAGACGCTGGTGGACGACCTCCGGTGGACGGCGCAGACCTTCATGAAGGAACGCGTGCCGGTCGCGCTGCTGCTGAAGAAGGGCATTGTGAAATCGCTGCATCCGTGATGGGATCGCGGGAAAGGCGTGACGTGCGCGACGTGCGAGAAATGATGGTTCACGAGTCGCGCGATCCTGCGTGTCGCGCCAGTCGCGCGTCCTTCCGTAGGAAGGGAAACCGGGAATGAGGCCCGAAGAAGGGACCATGCAGAGCCGCGCGCGCGTGATCGCCGCGTTGATCGAGCAGCTCACCGACCAGCCGGTGATCATCTGCAACGGCTTCCCGTCACGCGAAGCCCACAAAATTGCGGACCGGGCCACGCATTTTTACATGATCGGCTCCATGGGCGCAGCGGCGGCGATCGGGCTGGGCGTGGCGCTGAACAAACCGGACAAGAAAGTCGTCGTGCTCGACGGGGACGGCAACGTGCTGATGAGCATGGGGACGCTGGCGACGGTCGCCGCGCTGAAGCCGAAAAACTTCGTGCACGTCGTGCTGGATAATGAAGTGTACGGGACGACGGGCAACCAGCCGACCATCTCGAACGTCGTGCGGCTGGAACAGGTGGCCAGGGCGGCCGGGTACGTGAATGTCGAGCGCGTGATCGAACGCGAGGACGTCGTCTACGAGTTCAAGGACATGCTGAAGAAGGACGGGCCGAGCATGCTGCTGGTGAAGGTCACGGAGCAGTGCGAAGATGCCGGCCGCGTGATGATCGAGCCGGCCGACATGACGCAGCGGTTTAAAAAAGCGATAGAATGAGGAGGTAATGGGTTATGGGCAATAGGCGATGGGTGGGAAAACGCAGACTAGCCTATAGCCGATCGCCCATAGCCTCTAGCCAGGTTGTTGCATGATCTTATTAAATCCAGGTCCCGTCAACGTGTCCGAGCGCGTCCGCAAGGCGCTGAACCGTCCGGATCTCTGCCACCGCGAACCCGAGTGCGCGGAATTGCTGCAAGGCATCCGGCAGAAACTCCTCAAGGCTTTCCTGCCCGGCGCGGAGTCCGAATATACGGCGGTGCTGCTGACCGGCTCGGGTACGGCCGCCGTCGAAGCCGCCGTCTTGTCCTCCGTTCCGCACGGCAAACGGGTGCTGGTCCTCAACAACGGCATCTACGGCGAGCGGATCACCTCCATGGTCGGCGTCCACCGCCTGGCCGTTCCCGAATTGAAGATGGACTGGACGAAGCGGCCCGATCCCGAGCAATTGCGGCTGGCGCTGCGTCAGCATCCGGAGGTGCACGTGGTGGCGATGGTGCATCACGAAACGACCACCGGCCTGATCAATCCGGTCAAGGACATCGCCGATGTGGTGGACAGCCAGAACCGCGCGTTCCTGGTGGACTCGGTGAGCGGGCTGGGCGGCGAGCCGCTGGATATCGCCGGCTCCCACATGTATATGGTGGCCGGGACGGCGGGCAAGTGCATTCAGGGATTTCCTGGCATGTCCTTCGTGCTCGTGCGCAAAGGCTTCATGGAGCGGATGAAGAGCTACCCGAAGCGGTCGTGGTACCTCCACCTGCCTCATTATTATGAGAGCGACCAGGTCGCCAGCATGCCGTTCACGCCGGCGGTGCAGGTGGCCTATGCCTTCAACGAGGCGCTCGACGAGCTGCTGGAAGAAGGCGTGGCGAACCGCATTCAGCGATATAAAAAGGCGTCGGCCCGCATCCGCCAGCGCATGAAGGAACTGGGCGTGAAGCCGTTCCTCCCGGCGGACCATCAATCCAACACCATCACCTGCTTCCATCTGCCCAACGGGCTGGCCTATCAGACGCTGCATGACCGTCTGAAAGAACAGGGCTATGTCATCTACGCGGGGCAGGGGCAGCTCGAAAGTACGGTTTTCCGCGTCGCTAACATGGGCGCGCTCTCCCCGCAGGACATCGAAGGATTTCTCGCCGCGTTCCAGAAGGTGCTGGAAGCGACAACCGTTCGTGCATGAACGCGGACGACGTGATCTACGCGGGGCAGGGGAGCCGGAGAGCACGGTCTTTCGTATCGCCAACATGGGTATGCTCTTCACGCACGACATCGAAGTAGTTCTCGCCGCGTTCCAGAAAGTCCTGGAATCGTCGGCCGTCCGCGCATGAAAGCCATCATCCTGGCGGCCGGAGTCGGCAAACGGCTCTGGCCGGTGACGCAGCACCATCCCAAATGCCTCATTCAGATCGGCGGGCAGACGCTGCTGGTCCGGTACCTGGACGCGCTGGCGGGCGTCGGCATCAAGCAGGCCGTGCTCGTCGTCGGGTACAAGCAGGAGATGATCCGGGCGGCCGCCGGCTCCGGCCTGAGCGGCGTGTCGGTGCGGTATCTGGAGAGTGACCAGTACCAGCGGGGCAGCATCACGTCCCTCTGGCGGGCGAGTGAGGAACTGGACGGGGACGCGCTGATCATGGATGCGGACGTGCTGTTCCATCGCATGATTCTCAAGCGTCTGGTGGACTCGGTCCATCCGACCGCGCTGCTGATGGACGAATCGGTCAAGCAGACCGGCGAGGAATGCATGGTGGTGGCGCAGGGCGACCGGGTGATTGCGCTGACCAAGAAGATGCCCTCGCGCTATGATATGGCCGGCGAGGGCGTCGGGTTTCTGAAGGTCTGCGGGGCGGACACCGGCCCGCTCATCCGTTCCGTGCAGGCCTATGTCGAGCGCGGGCAACTGGACATGGAGTACGAGGACGCGCTGCTGGAGTTTTTCGGCGAGGTCAGGGTCGGCTACGAGCGGATCGGCGGTCTGCCGTGGACCGAAATTGATTTCGAGGACGATGTGGCCCGCGCGGAACGTGAGATTCTTCCGAAGCTGTAACGACTGAGTCACGAGGACCGGGGACTGAGGCTGCAGAAGACCGGTTTCCTCTCAGTCCCCGGCACGCAGTCCTTAGTCCTGTAATTTGGTATGCAGGCGATGGACCAAACCCTTCCTCAAGAGCGCAAGACCGCAAACACGCAAGGCTTGAACACCGCAATCGTGGTGGTGGCGGCCGGCGTGTTCAGCCGGTTGGGTGAGATCACCAATGGCGTCGGCCCCCTGACCGTCGTGGGAGGGCTTCCGCTGTTCGTGCGGACGGTGCTCATGCTGCAGCGCGCCGGCGTGCAGGAGATCGTGGTGCTGGCAGGTCCGGAGGAGCCGGAACTCAAACGGCTGCTGCGCGACAATCCGCGGGTGACGGTTGCCGTGCGGTGGCGTCCGGTGCGGGAATTTCCTCCGGATGACCATCGGACGTGGGAGACGCTGGCCCACGAGGTCGTCGGCGCGTGCCTGGTTGTCGGCACGCAGATGGTCTTGGCCCGGCAGCTGATCGATGTGTTGAGGCGCGAGGCGGAAGCCGAGCAGGGGGCGTTGACAGTGGTCTGCGACGGCCGCGCCACGGAGATCGCCGTTCTGCCGCCCGCCCTGATGCGCGTCACGTCGCCCATCAAAGGGGAGGGCCCGCCGGTCCGCGTATTGCTGGGCCGCGCGCAGGCCGCCGGTCGCGCGACGGTCGTGGAGACGACCTCGCAGTCGACCTACTGGTGCCTGCATGTGCGCGATGCCGCCTCGGCCAGAGCCGCCGAAGGGATGCTCTTTCGCGCGTTGCGCGGCCAGTATGAAGGATTCGTGGACACCTACTTCAATCGCGTGATCTCGGCGCTGCTGAGCCGGGTGTTTCTGGCGTTGAGATTCCCGCCCAACGCGGTGACGATGGTGGCCACGGCCATCGGTGTCTTCGCCGCGGTGGCCTTCGCGAAGGGGACTTACGCAGCGGGTATTGTCGGCGCGCTCCTGTTCCAGTTGGCGGCGATCGTGGATTGCTGCGACGGGGAGGTGGCGCGGCTCACCTTTGCCGAATCGTCTTTTGGCGAGCAGCTGGACATCATGACGGACAACGTCGTGCACATCGCGATCTTTGCCGGCATCGGCTGGGGCGCGTTCGTCGCGCAGGGCGGCTGGCAGAGCACGGCGTCCCGTCCCTGGCTGCCGCTCGCGCTGGGCGGCGCGGCGGTGTTTGCCAACGTCATGGCCCTCTGGCTGGTGGCGAGGGCCAAGGTGATCGGGAAGCGGCGGGGGTGGAGTCATCCCGAGCAGGCCGCCCGCGTCGAATTCATTCTGAAGAACATGGCCAGCCGGGATTTCTCGGTGATCCTGCTGTTGTTCGCCGCGATCGGCAAGCTGAGCTGGTTCCTCTGGATGACGGCGATCGGGTCGAACGTCTTCTGGATCATGCTGGCTTGGATAACACGCCCGTCAGCCATCGCCCGTGCTTAGCAGGATGCTGAAAATGGCTTCCAACTTTGTTCTCAGTCGCTCAAACCCTTCAACGTACCGCAAAGGGTACGCCTCAGGGTCTTCGCTCCCTACGGCCGCGTTGGCCAGCCATTTTGAGCATCCTGGTGTAACAGGACAGCGTGCTTAGGCTCATTCTCCTTTTCGTCGGTCTGTTCACCTTTGCCGGGTTGATCTGGCACATCGGACCCGCGAACATTCTGTCGGCCGTTGCCGGCATCGGGCCTGTCGCGCTGCTCGTCATCCTGCTCCCGTCCTTGATCATGTACGTCCTGGAAGCCTATGGCTGGCGGCTGACGCTGCGGCATCATGCCGCCGCTCTGTCGTTCGGGCGGCTGCTCATGATCCGCACCGCGGGTGAAGTCGTGAACATGACGACGCCGTCGGCCTACGTCGGCGGCGAGCCGCTGAAGGCCGTCCTGCTCAAGCCTCACGGGGTGCCGATGATCGAGGCGCTGGCCTCCGTCATCACGGCCAAAACCACGATGACCATTGCGCAGGTGATGTTTATCCTGCTCGGAGTCGGTCTCGCCTTCGGACTCGTCGGAACGTCGGCCTCGGGGGACTCGAACGCGCCGCTGCTGGCGGCGCTGGTGGGGGTCGGGCTGCTGTTGTTCGGCATCGCGCTTTTCGTCATGGTCCAGCGGATCGGCCTGTTCCTGGGCCTGCTGAACGTCCTGCGCTGGTGCCGCATCCGCATCCCCTACCTGGAAACGCGCGAGGATAAACTGCGCGAGCTGGACCGCACGATCCTGGATTTCTATACGCGCGACCGCCGGGCATTTCTGCTCTCGATCGGATTCTTTTTTTTCGGCTGGATGGCGGAAGCGCTGGAAGTTTACGCCATCCTCTATTTTATCGGCGGGCCGGCGGCGAGCCCGCTGTCCGCCATTGCCATCGGCGCGTTATCCGTGTTCATCAAGGGCGGAACGTTTTTCATTCCCGGCAGCCTCGGCGCGCAGGAGGGCGGGAATCTGCTGGTGTTGGTGGCGTTCGGGTATTCCGATGTGACCGGCATCACCTTTGCTCTGCTGAGGAGAGTCCGCGAGCTGGTGTGGATCGCCATCGGTCTGGGCTGCCTCGCTGCGCTGGGCGGCCGGAAGGTCGTTGCATCCGGGGAAGTCCCGCGCCAGCCCTGAAGGTTGCATGATGCGCACCCAAGCTGCGTTCTGGATCGTCGGCGTGCTCCTCGTGTGCGCCGCCTGCTCGCCGCTCCATGATCCGATGTACCGGCGGATTGCGCCGGACGCGACCAACCCCATC
>MHEU01000037.1:32402-47798 GCA_001805245.1 Nitrospirae bacterium RIFCSPLOWO2_02_FULL_62_14
ACGAATGATGTCGAGGCGCCGGGCTACGTCCGGGAGGAATTGGTCCTGCGCCTGCAGGCGATGCAGTACGCGGTCAAACCGACGCTGCAGACCGATCAGATCCTGCGCGATCAACTCGGCATCACCCTCGGGCGGCAATTGGACATGGTCGCCGTGCAGCAGCTCGGCCAGGCGCTCGGCGTGGATGGTCTGATGTACGGCGTGCTGGACGATTTTTCGACGACCATCGCCGGCGTGCTGACGGAGAAAAAGGTCCGTGCGCGCTTCATGTTGGTTCGGACATCGGACGGCGCCCCGTTCTGGTCGAACGGGGTTGGCGTGATCGGACGGATCAAGGTGAGCGGAGGCGTCTCGGGGAAGGTCGCGACTGGCCTGGAAGCCAAGTCGCGCATCGAGGCGGCCAGAGAATCGGCCGAGCAGGCGAAAAAATCGGCCGGCGCCGAATCCGTCGGACGACTGCCCGGCGGCCTCGATCGTGTAACGGCGCCGTGGTTCACGATTCCCACCGTGGAACTCGGCGGCGACCAGGAAAAGCAAAAGGGCAAAGAAGGCGGGAACGTGGCTGCCGGTTTGATGGTGGGACTTGGAGAGCGGTTGGTCGAAAAAGCCGCCGGCAAGCCCCTCTATCAGGAAGTCCGGCTCATGTTGAATCTGTTGTTACGGCCCGATGCGGTTGCGGCGGCTGAAGCGGCGGCGTTGCAGCGGCTGGAGCGTCGCGTTGTTAGCGGAACCACGACCAAGGAACAGCTCGCGCTGGAACTCGCGACGAAAGCCGCGGAGCTGAACACGATCCGTTTGCTGCGTCCGCTTCCGGTCGGCCCCGGCGCGATCCACATGGCGCCAGGTCCGGCGCCAGTCGGCAACCAACCGCTACCGTAGCGGCGATAACATTCTGAAGAAAAAAGAGGCGGGAGGGCATGCCCTTCCGCTTCAGCGCCTCTCGGAACGGCCCTTTCGGACTTTGCCGGGCGGAATCCTTCGGAAATTCCCTCGCAGACTCGGTCAGTTTCCGCTTTCCTGCCCGGCAAAGTCTCGATGGGCACCCCGTTCCTTCGGCGAATTCCGCTCAGGGCATGCCATCCCGCCGGTACGTCTCCCTCTAATAAAAAATAGAAAGGCGACGAGCCGCTACAAGCTCGTCGCCTTTAACGCTTCGCCACGCTCAGCAGGCTACTCCTGTAGTGATTGCGCTAGAAACCTTGCCAGCTTTTCAGAGTACAAAGAAAGGCGCCCTTCTTCCTTTCCCCTTATTGGCTGAGGCTAGAGAGAAACCGACAAAAAAGAGAATGTCCCAATTTTTCTCACTGAAGCAAAGTGAGTTTTGGCGGTTCCTCGCCTTGCGGCTCAAAGTGTAATGTCCCTGCAACTGTTGCTTGCCGTTGGTCGTGGGCAGTCACAACGAGTTCATATTTGCGGAGAGGAATGACAACAGACACACCTGGAACAACATGACAAACTTGTAACTGCGTGTATTGTCTTTCTTCCTTCTTATCCGGCCAAAAACATCTCAGCACATCTACAAAAACTGCGTCGGAATAATCACGTAGTCTGGTTGGCGGGATGGACTTCTTTGTAAGAAATGGCTGCCCATCAGGTGGATTATCATGCTCCCAGTGAAGATGGCCCCCTGTCGCGTTAAATTCGCGAGGACATTCCTTAATGTTTGTCAATTTCACTTCCACATCGTGCAAGGTTGAATCGCCCTTATTAATAATGCCGACCCGATAGGTATAAAGTGTTCCGGAGATGGTGAATAGAGAAGCCGCTTTTACGGTACTGTAGTTGTCTTGTAGGTATGGCTTACCTTTCCCATGAACAAGCCCAAGGCGTTTTTCTGCAACTGTCACTGGTCCATTCCACCATTCATCCATGGCGTGGCGGAGAGGTTTCCCAAACGGTGTGGTGAGCCACCCAATGAACAGAATGATGAGCCCAGCAACGATACTTTCCAGCATCGTCATCTTACGCCCCTAACAGACCAAACCGAAATTTGATTGCTCTTCCTTCCTTGCTTTGCTCAGCTTGCTTCGACAATGGCAATTTCGTCTTCGGTCAGGTCGTAGAGGTCATAGACGAGCCGGTCAATCTCGCAGTCGGCGGCGTCAATCTGCGACTCTATACGAGTCCGGTCATTCGGATTCTTAGTCGCCGCCAGCCGCTTGTGCAGATCCAGCATCCTCTCGACCAGCGAGACCATTTTGTCATGTTGAACTTGGCTTATTTTCTTTGGCAAGGGAAGACGTGCAAGGTATTGCTGACGAAGCTCGAGACGCCCACCCTTATTTACATCGCCTAGACAAGAGCACATTAACTTTAGACATTCCCACGCGAGACGAGAGTTGAGTATTCCCAAGAGCAACCGGGAACTGCAGTTAGTGAAGAAACACTTGTTGTTGAGATAAATTCCTGGGCCGACCAGTGTGAAACGAGACTCCTTTGCAATTTCTGGCCATGCAATTTTCTCGCTCTCAAACATCTTAGCGTACATTGGTTGAGGCTGTTGGAGTTCATACCAAGGATGTGCGCCCACCGTTGCCCGCTTACTCAACGCCACTCTAAATGAAGACAAATGTTTGTTTATTCGAGCTTGGTGTTTCAAATCAAAACCCCGGTTTGCGTAAATCAGGTATTGTTGCGGTTTAGTTGCGACATAACGTCTGACTTCATCACCGATGAGAAGTGGTCTGACCACCTTGGCCAGTTCAGGAGAAGTTTTCAGCCACTTGTGTGCAGTCTCGCTGTCAAGAATGAACGCTTCATTCAGTCCCGTCTTAATGCCCCAACCGATAATTGAGTCACCGAGCCATTCATCGAGCGGGATAAATCCTTCAGGATATGCCAACATCTTTGTCAATATAGTCTCTTGTGCCAAACGCCAACTCTCGTTGAGATGGTTCGGGCCTTCGTGAGCAAGGAAGCCTCCTGAGGAAATTTGGGTTGAGAGTTCGGCAGGTTTCAGTTCACGGATTGGGACGTAGTGAAACTTAAAACGTTTACCCAGTGGGCTTTCAGGAGTGCGCCCTGCGATTAGGATACATGGGAAAGTGCTGGCCGATTGGAAAACTGGCAGTTCGCCGAAATCAATTAACTCATAGATTTGTACATTTTGAGCTAAGAAGCTGCGTAGCGGCCCACCATATCGAGCTTTCATCCACTTATTGCTAACGATCATGCCAATTCTGCCACCCCTACTTATGAGATTTGCGGCCTTTTCAAGAAAGTAGGCATAGAGGTCAGCTCGCGGTTCGAACGCTTTGTATCGGCGAAGGTAATCCTTAACCTTTTTCAGTTCTTCCATTCTCACATACGGTGGATTCCCAATAACCACATCAAAGCCGCCCGCTTTCATGATCTCCGAAAACTCGGCCTGCCAATCGAAGGGATTGATCCGGCGCATTTCATCTTCATCAGGCAGTAACTGCTCCGTGAAATAGTCGGGACCGATCAGGGAGTTGCCGCATTTGATGTTCTTGCCCAAGTCCGGCAGCGCCCGCTCTTTGACGAACGACAATTGGCGCTTCAGCGTTTCGTCGCTCTCGCCTTCCAGCACTTTGAGCAACAGACTGAGCTTCGTGACCTCAACGGCCTGAGGGTCGATGTCCACACCGTAGAGATTGTTGAGCAAAATCCGCTTCTTCTCCTGCGTCGTCAGCCGCCAGTCGCCGCCAACCGCCTGAAAGAGTTCTTTTTTATGCTTATCGGTCCCGTCTTTCACGTACCAGTCACGATGGTAGTTCATTAGATAGGTGTACGCGCCGATGAGAAAGGAGCCGGAGCCGCAGGCCGGATCGAGGATGTGGAGCGTTGAGATATGCTTCGGCGTTTTGTCTTTGCAGAGCGCACCGACCGTCTGCTGAACGATGTACTCCACGATATAGGCTGGCGTGTAATAGACACCGCCGGCTTTCTTGACCTCCGGCTTCTCCTCGACCTTGGCCTGATGCCCCGCCGTGAGCCGGATGACCTTGCCGAGGAACTGCTCATAGACCTGCCCGAGGATTTCTGCCGGAAAGACCGAAAACTCGTAGGGGCTCTTGGGCGCATAGAGGCGTTCGAGGATGTCCTTTAAGACATTGTCGTCAATTTTGAGCGTGGGCGTCAGTTCATCAGGCGCTTCGGCGCGATCAGTTTCCGACCGGAAATGGAAAAGCCCGGAATTGTAGCGGTCGTCGGCCTGCTGGAACAATTGTTTGAGCCGCCCATAGGTGTGCTCGCCGTTCAGCAACGCCTGGAGCTGGCCATAGTGCTCGGCGCCACGGTCTTCGCAGATGCGCAGGAAAATGATCCGGTCAATGGTGCGCTGGACGGCGAAGTTCAGATCGTGGACAGAAAGCCGTGGGTTACGCACCGCCAGGTTCTTCGCCAGCGTCTCGCGCCACTGTTCGATCTCGGCCAGAAACTCGGCATCCACCGTCGCGGTGCCGCGCTTCCGGTCCGCAGCGGCGTATTTGTCGAAGGAGCCTTTGAGGATGGCGTCCTTGGCAAAGATGGAGGCGATCTCGTCCCAGCGGGTCTCGTAGTCCTGATAGGTCAGATAGAGATTGCGGCCCGCACTGGGTTTATCGGTGGGAGCCGGGCGGATGCGGCAGTCGTAGACGACGAATTCTTCGAAGTCGCTCAGGATGGACAGGGGCAGTTTGGCGGACCAGGCGTAGCGACGAAGCTGGTAGGCCGGTGCCGGATTGTCTTTCAGATTGACGGCGGGATTTTTGGCCTCGACAAAGAACTTGCGGGTGCCGCCGATGCGGAAACTGTAATCGGGCGCCTTCTCCACCCCGCCGATCTTGACCGCATCTTCATGGATGACTTCCCGATAAGCCGGGGCATGACCTTGCTGATTAGCAACATCCCACCCCAAAGCTTCAAAAAAAGGGTCCAGATATTCGCGGCGCAGTTGGGTTTCGTTCAGGCCGCTCTTCTTATACTCATCGCGGTTGCGGTGGAACTGCTCGACAAGCTCTAGAATTCTTGACGGGGCCGTGCCCATGCGCGCTCCTGGGTGGGACAACCGCGTGGAGTCTAGAAACAAGCGCGCACGATGTCAATTTCTTCCGACTCCCGCTCGCGGGAGTAGAAAACGGGGGACATTCAAGATTCGCAGGGCGATCACTATTGGAATAATCCACTGAACGTGGCGAAGCGTGAACCCGCATGATTCATGAGGGTTCGTGACGAAACCGCTCAGACGCCTGGCGAGACGGGCGCGTGGAGTTGCGAGGGAGGGAGGCAGCCTTGAAGAGGCTGTTGACCGACCGAGCAGCGAGCCCGCCCAGCTGGCCGCGTGAAACTGGCGGCCAGGCGTGTCGCAGCGGCGTATCGGCGGTTGCAGTAGAAGCCATCATGAATCATGCGGGTTGAGGCGACGGGCTTGGAAGCGGCCTGTCGCCTTTCCAGTTTTATAAGGGGGATGGCGCGCCTGAAGCGACTTTGCCGAAGAAGCGGGGCACCCACCGAGGCTTTAGCGGGCAGGAAAGCTGGAACTGACCAAGGCACCGCGGTCACCGACCGCGGCCGTGGGAATTCCAGAAGGCTTCCGCACGCTAAAGCCCGGAAGGGTCGCTTCGGGAGGCGCGGAAGCGAAACAGCGCGACTTCCCCATTCAGCCCTTCGTCAGCCGCTATCCGACACCGCTCCATTTACAGTCTGTCGGTGCCTTGTTAGGATAGGCCGCATGACGCCTGTCATGATGTTCATCTGGGCGCTGATCGCAGGACTCTGCGCGGTCGCGTTCGGATTCGTCACCGGCCTCTTCAATCCCGACGAAAAAGTGAACGGGCTGTGGCTGGTGGTGGCCGCCGTCTGTTTCTACGTGCTGGCGCTCCGGTTTTACGGCAGGTTTCTGGCGCGCACGGTCGTCGGATTGAACGATCAGCAGGTGACGCCGGCCTGCCGCCTCAATGACGGCACCAATTTTTACCCCACCAACAAGTATGTGTTGTTCGGGCATCATTTCGCGGCGATCGCCGGCGCCGGGCCGCTGTTGGGTCCGGTGCTGGCGGCGCAGTTCGGCTATCTGCCGGGTTTTCTCTGGCTCGTGATCGGCGCGGTGCTGGCCGGCGCGGTGCAGGACTTCATCATTCTCGTGGCCTCGATGCGGCGAAACGGACGGTCCCTGCCGGAGATTGCGCGGGATGAACTGGGGATCGTCACCGGCACGGCGACGGCCGTGGCCGTCCTGTTCATCGTCGTCGTCGCCCTGGCCGGTCTCGGGCTGGCGGTCGTCAACGCGCTCTATCGAAATGCCTGGGGCACTTTCACGATTGCCATGACGATTCCCATCGGATTCCTGATGGGCTTCTATCTGGAAAGGTTTCGTCCTGCCCGGATCGGCGAAGTGTCTGTGCTCGGCGTCGGCCTTCTGTTCGCGGCGGTGATCGCAGGGCGCGTGGTGGCCCAATCGAGCGTCGCAGGCTGGTTCGAGTTCGAGCGGGAGACGCTGGTGTGGCTGCTGGCGGGCTACGGATTTCTGGCCTCGGTCCTGCCTGCCTGGATGCTGCTGGTGCCGCGCGGATATCTGTCCACCTTCATGAAGCTCGGCGTAGTGGTGCTGCTCGGCGTGGGCGTGATTCTCATGGCGCCGACGATCGAAATGCCGCGCGTGACGGTCTTTGCGCAGGGCGGAGGGCCGATCATCCCCGGCGCGCTGTTTCCGTTCCTCTTCATCACGATCGCCTGCGGGGCGATCTCAGGGTTTCATTCGCTGGTGTCTTCGGGTACGACGCCGAAGATGATCGAGCGCGAATCACACGCGCCGGTCGGCTATGGCGCCATGCTCCTGGAGAGCTTCGTGGGCGTGATGGCGTTGATCGCCGCGTCGGTGCTCGTGCCGGGCGACTATCTGGCGATCAATACGATGCTGTCGCCGGACGCGCTGGCGGCGATGGGCTTTCCGGTGCAGAGGATTCAGGAGCTCTCGCGGCTGGTGGAAGTGAACGTGGAAGGGCGGCCCGGTGGCGCCGTGTCGCTGGCGGTCGGGATGGCCTCCATCTTTGCCGCCTTGCCCGGCATGGCGGGGTTGATGGCCTACTGGTATCAGTTCGCGCTGCTCTTCGAGGCCCTGTTCATCCTGACGACGATCGACACCGGCACGAGAGTCGCGCGCTATCTGCTGCAGGAAATGGGCGGGCGGGTCTACGAGCCGCTACGGCGGTTCAACTGGTGGCCGGGGGTGCTCGCGAGCAGCGGCCTGGTGGTCGGGGCCTGGGGTTATCTGATCAGCACCGGCAGCATCTCGACGATCTGGCCCATGTTCGGCGCGGCCAACCAGTTGCTGGGGACCCTGGCGCTCTGCATCGGCACGACGGTGCTGATCAAGATGAAGAGACCGCAGTTTCTCTGGATCACGGCGACGCCGATGGTCTTCGTGGGCGCGATCACGCTGACCGGATCGTATGAAATGTTCGGGATGTTTCTCGGTCAGGCAGACAGTCTCGGAGACACGGGACAGGCGGTTGCGCTCTATCTGGACGCGGCGCTGGTCGGCATCGTGGCGCTACTGGCGGTGATCGTCCTGGCGGACAGCATCCGGCAATGGTATGGCTACCTGATCGACAAAAAGCCGTTCACCAGCAGCGAGGTCATCATTCTGAGCGGCGGCGGCGCATCACCGGCCGCCACGCGCCCCGCAATTAGCGACGGCGTCCATCTTCCCGGCGGCGGCTGCTGTTAACCTGTTGCGGGACACGCGCGAAAGGCGGGAAAAGCGCGACAGGCCAGTCGCGCACGTGTCGCGAGTAACGGAGGTAAAACTCATGGCTGATCTGTTTTCATTCGATGTGGTGTCGAAAGTCGACATGCAGGAAGTCAAGAACGCGATCGACCAAGCCTTGAAAGAAATCACCCAGCGGTTCGATTTCAAGGGCACGAAGACCGAGGTGACGCTCAAGGAAAAGGAAATGGAGCTGGTGATTGTCTCGGATGACGAATATAAGCTGAAGAGCGTCGTGGATATCGTGCGGGGCAAGCTGGTCAAGCGCAATGTTTCCGTCAGGGCCTTCACGTTCGGCGCGGTGGAGCCGTCGCTGGGCGGGCTGGCCCGCCAGGTCGCCAAAATCCAGAGCGGGCTGGCGATGGAGAAGGCCAAGGAGATCGTCAAGGAGATCAAGGACGGCAAGCTGAAGGTCCAGGCGCAGATCCAGGCCGACCAGGTCCGCGTGCAGAGCAAGAGCAAGGATGAGCTGCAAACGGCAATCGCGTTTCTAAAACAGAAAGATTTCGGCATCGATCTGCAGTTTACGAATTATCGATAATTCTCGTGTCCGGCTTCACTATGCTGTTCCGTCTACCCCTCTACCCCTTACCCCTTCTTTTCTTCATCCTGGCCGCGTTCGGCTGCGGTGGCAGCGATCCCATCGTCGTCATTGCCCTCCACCCCTCGAAGTCGCAGATCATCTACGTGGCGACCAACGACTACATCTTTAAAACACGGGATGGCGGGCAGACCTGGGAGAACATTTCCAAGGGCATGAGCCATTCGCGCGTGATCTCGATGGCCATCGACCCGGCCTACCCGGCCACGGTCTACGCCGGGACGAAGGGCGACGCGGTCTTCAAGAGCTATGACGGCGGCCAGCGGTGGACGTCGCTGCGCAACGGCCTGGAGAACAATACCGTCACGTCCGTGGTCACTCAGTTCCTGTTCGATCCGAAAGAGAGCAGTCATCTGTTCGTGTCCACGACCATGGGCGTGTTTGAATCCGCGAACGGGGGGGAGAGTTGGCAAAAGAGGATGGACGGGATGACGGAAGTGCTGATGGTGGTGGCGCTGGCGCTCGACCCCACGCGGCCGCAGATGATGTATGCCGGCACCAGCGGCGGCGTCTACAAGTCCGTCAATCGCGCGGAACGCTGGAGCAAGGCCAATAACGGCCTGGTGCCTCCCGAATTGATCAAGTCATCGCGCGCGTTGGGCGTGACCGTGATGCAGGTGGACCCCTACGCATCGGAGACGGTCTATGCCGCCACGTTGAACGGCCTCTATAAAACGACCGATGCCGCCGCGTCATGGACGCGTATTGCGCAGGATCTGCCGGACCAGATGATCAGCGCGATGGTGCTGGATCGGGCGCAAGCCGGCATGCTCTATATCGCCAGCCGTGAAGGTGTGCACAAGAGCGGGGATGGCGGGAAAACCTGGAAGGCGATCAATAACGGGTTCACGAGCCTGAATATCCGTTCACTGGCCCAGAGCACAATGGATCCCAAGCTCTTCTACGCGGGCACGAACGGCAGCGGCCTCTACAAGAGCGAAAACGGCGGGGAGACGTGGGTCCCCATGCCGCCGGTCAGGGGGAAGGTCTGACCAAGCCAGAGAAACAGATCAGTGCTTGTTGAGATCCGAGTCGCCGACCGCCGGGCCGACGCGGCCGGTCGTTCCAATCTCAAAGCCGGTGGAAGGCGTCTGGCCGATATCAGTACCGGTCGGCGGGGTTGTCCCCACGTCGGTGCCGGTGGTACCGCGCAAGGTGGAATTGCCGAGGTCAGTGCCGGTTACATTAGGCACTGTCGTGTCCTGAGACAATGTTCCGGGACGATTCGGCAGGGTGGTGTCGCCAATCTCCGTGCCGGTTCTGGCCGATTCCGGGGGCAACACAGGCCGGAATTCTCTCTTGATGGCTTCTTCTTCCTCCCGGATGCGTCGGCGCTCGTGCCCGGCTGCCTCATAGCCGAGTTCATCCACCTTCTCCTTGGATTTTTCGATGGCCTCCATGCGGGTTCTCAGCGTTTTGAGGTTATCGCGTGCCTGCGCTACCGGCGGGATCATTTCCTTGAGCGTGAAGCCCCGTAACTTCATCTGTTCGCTGAAGAGAACGGTCTGAGCCGTGAGGAGCAGATGATTCGCCCGCTCTTCCAATTCCTTCAGATCGTTGAGCGAGGCAATATCGGTCGAGCAGCAGTCTATAAACTGGCGGTAGTCTCTGAGAAAGTTGGAGATTTCGGTTTGCAGATTTTCTGCCTTGATCTCCTTCTGGGGGGTGCGTGCATCTTGAGCCGGTTTGTCAGGCTTCTCGGCCAGCGGCGTGCATCCAGGACCGGGTGTGGCGGAATATTGCTGATCCGGAGTCCGCTGAGGACACCAGTATAGTGCTGATGCAGCTGATGCCGGGTCCAAGGTTATCGAGGGAAAACAGAGCGCAAGCCCAAGAAGGGTCAGCCAGGCGAGCCGACAGAGCGTATGACGAAAAGTTCGCATGGTAAATTCTATTTTCATTCTGCATGGACGCTTTCGTAATGTCAAACTGACTCCGATTCTGGAAGGGGGCGTCTTGCATTATTCCGACAGTGTCGGATAGATTGTAATGACATTCTGCAAGCGTGGACATCATGCGCTTTACCCGGGTCTACGGGTTGAAAGCACGCTGCTAACCAGCGGTCTGTTCATGCGCGATATCCCTGATTATACGGGGTCGCGGTCATGGTTGTCTTCATAAACGACGTTCTCCAACCGTTCTCCTCGGTTCTCCCAGATATCCCGATTGTGCGTAGCCTTAACCATGTCTTCTATCTATCTGACTTTATGAATATTTCCCTTGACATAGGAGGTCTGAAAAGTATACTTATGCTCAAAAGTGGGAGAAAGTGGTAACTGATGGTATCTCAAAAGGAAATGGTCCGGCACGCCATATTCCAGTGCTTTCCAGGGAATTGGCGGCATGGCTGGTCAGGAAGCCGGACGGAATTTACCTCGACTGTACAGTCGGGCAGGGTGGTCATGCGGCGCTCATCCTTGAGCACAGCGGGCCCGGCGGAATCCTGATCGGCATTGATCGTGATCGGGACGCAATTGCTTCGACAGGCGGGAATTTGGCGCGTTATGCATCGCGGCTGCGCCTGATTCAGGGAAATTTCAGCGAGCTCAAGCAGCATCTCATGTCGGTCGGCGTGTCGGAGGTTGACGGCGTGATCTTTGATCTTGGCGTGTCGTCGGCTCAACTGGACCGTCCGGAGCGGGGGATGAGTTTTCTCTCCGACGGCCCGCTCGATATGCGCATGGATCAGCACAGTGGCCGCACCGCCGCGGAACTGGTGGCCGAGCTTCCGGAACGTGAACTCGCCGATCTTATCTATCAATACGGCGAGGAGCGCTATTCACGCCGTATTGCCAAGTCGATTGTCGAAGCCAGAAAAGCACACCCACTTCATACCACCAAGGATCTTGTTTCAGCTGTCTCCCGTGCCGTTCCTGCGGTATACCGCCACGGGCGCATTCATTGCGCGACGAGGACGTTTCAGGCGTTGCGCATCGCCGTGAATCAGGAACTTGATGTGATCGAAAGTGCGATACGCGATGCGGCCGATGTGCTGGCTCCCGGCGGCCGGCTGTGCGTCATTTCCTTCCATTCCCTCGAGGACCGCATTGCCAAGCACACGTTCCGGTCTCTGGCGCAGGGGCCCGGGGCCCGTCTCAAAATCCTGACGAAAAGGCCGCAGGTGCCGTCTGACGAGGAATGCCGCGACAATCCTCGCGCGCGCAGCGCCAAGTTGCGGGTGGCGGAGAAGCTGCCCGAGGGGAGGCCGCTATGAGACTACTGGCCGTGCTGGGCATCATCGGGATGCTGCTGCTGTTTGTGTGGGAGCGGGTGGACATCGTGCGGGTCGGTTACCGCATCGAGCAGTTGAAGACTCAAAAGGTCGCGCTCCAGCGTGAGCAGGATGAATTGCGCGTGAAGGTGTCGGCCCTGACCGCGCCGGAGCGCATTGCGAAGGCGGCGACGGAGAAGCTCGGCATGATCCCGCCGCAGCCGGGACAGGTAGTGATGGTGCGTGCAGTCGAGCCCGCGCCGGCCGTGGGTGATCCGTCGCCCGAAGTCCATGTTGCGAAGAACGAGCGCTTCTGGAGGAAACCGTGACCGGAAGGGATTCCTGTCGCGGCCGCCGGATTGTGCTGGCGGTCTTTCTGCTGGCCGGGTTTGCGGCCGTGATGGGGCGGCTGGTGCACCTGCAAGTGCTGCAGGCGGCGGAACTGTCGGTCAGGGCGGACCGGCAGCACCAGAAGGCCGTGACGGTCGAGGGCATCCGGGGCTCCATTTATGACCGCCGCGGCAAGGTGTTGGCCATGAACATGGAGGTTCCGTCGGTGTTCGGCGTGCCGGCATCGCTGGACAATCCGTCCGGCGTGGCGCGCGATCTCGCGCGGGTGCTGCGCGTGCGCGCCGACGAGATCGAGAAAAAGCTCCGGCAGGAGCGGAATTTCGTCTGGATTGCGAGGAAGGTCGATCCCGAGCAGGGCCGGCGCCTGGAACGGTTGGCGCTGGACGGGATCGGCACGGTCATGGAGGGGCGGCGGTACTATCCCAAGGGGGCGCTGTTGTCGCACGTGCTGGGCTTCGCCGGCATGGACGGCCAGGGTCTGGAAGGCATCGAGCGCCGCTACGATCCGTACCTGCGTGGCGAGAAGCGGCAGATCGTGCTGCAGCGCGATGCCTTGGGACGCACGGTGTTTCCCAAGGGGCTGACGGAGCAGGGGCCGTCGGCGGGCCACAGCGTGACGCTGACGATCGACGAAGTGATCCAGTACATCGCGGAGAAGGAACTGGACGACGCCGTGACGGCGACCCAGGCCAAGGGCGGCGTGGTGATCGTGATGGAGCCGAAAACCGGCGCGGTGCTCGCCATGGCGATGTCGCCCCGGTTCGATCCGAACTCCGTGCGCGGGCTGTCGGCCGACCGGTGGCGCAACCGGGTCGTCACCGATGCCTATGAGCCGGGCTCGACCATGAAAATTTTTCTGGCCGCGGCCGCGCTGGAAGAACAGGCCATGAAGCCGCGCAGCCTGATCAATGCGGAGAACGGAAAAATGACGATCGCCGGCACGGTGATCCACGATCACGAGAAGGCCAAGTGGATCACCTTTGCGCAGGCGATAGAGCGGTCCAGCAACGTGGCGGCCGCCAAGATCGCGATGGTGCTGGGGGATGAGTGCCTCTTCCGCTATCTGAGAGCCTTTGGATTCGGCGAACGGACGGAGATCGATCTGCCGGGGGAAGCCGCCGGCCTGGTCAAGGAGCCGCGTGAATGGGGCCGGCGCACGCTGGCTTCCGTGGCGATGGGGCAGGAGATCGGCGTCACCGCGCTGCAGCTGGCAAGCGCCGTCTCGGCCGTGGCAAACGGCGGATGGCTGATGCGTCCCTACGTGGTTTCGGAGGTCCGCGATGGGCACGGACAATTGGTGGCGCAAGTGACTCCGCAGGTCCGCCGCCGTCCCATTACGGCGGAAACCTCCCGGACGCTCGGGACCATACTGGAAGGCGCCGTCACGGCCGGCACCGGCTCGAAGGCCGCCGTGGCCGGCTACCGCGTGGCGGGCAAGACGGGCACGGCGCAGAAGATCGACCCGGAAACCGGCGCGTATTCTCCGGCGCTTTCCGTGGCCTCGTTCGTCGGCTATGTCCCCGCTGACGATCCGCGCCTGACGATCGTGGCGATCGTCGACGAGCCTCGCGGAGAGGCCTGGGGCGGTACGGTGGCGGCGCCGATTTTCAGGCGGGTGGCGGAACAGGCGCTTACGTATCTGGGCATCTCCTCCCAGGAGCCGATGAAGGTGGCGCTGGCGGCCCACACTGAAATCGGGTCGGGAATCGGGCCAGGAATCAGGCCAGAAATCAGGATGGTGCCATGACCTTTGCCGAACTGGTTGAACCGCTGCGGACGGCTGAGCGCCAGGGAAATCTCGACGTGGCCGTGACGGCACTGACGGACGATTCGCGCGCAGTCAAGCCGGGCAGCGTCTTTGTGGCGGTCAAGGGAGAGCGCGTGGACGGGCATGCGTTCGTGGACAAGGCTGTTGCGGCCGGTGCGGCCGCGCTGGTGCTGCAGAAGGGCCAACAGGGATTGAACGTGGCGACCGCGCCATCGGTGCCGGTCGTGCGCGTGGAGGATTCCCGGCGGGTGCTGGGCGTGCTGGCCAGCCGGTTCTATGGCGAACCGGCTTCACGGCTCTGCATGGTCGGCGTGACCGGCACGAACGGCAAGACGACGGTGACGTACCTATGCAAAGGCGTGCTGGAAGCCGCCGGCCGCCATGTCGGATTGATCGGCACGGTCGCCTACCAGATCGGCGCCGAGCGTCTGCCAGCGTCCCACACGACGCCCGGCGCCGTGGAACTGCAGGCCTTGCTAGCGCGGATGGCCGACGCGGGCATGGATGCGGCGGTGATGGAAGTCTCCTCGCACGCGCTGGCGCTGGACCGCACTGCCGGCTGCGAATTCGACGTGGCGATTTTCACCAATTTGACGCAGGACCATCTCGATTTTCATCGCGACATGGACTCCTATTTCGAAGCCAAGCGGCGGCTGTTCTCCGATCTGGACCCGGCCGGGAAAAAGCCCCGCCCCAAGCGCGCAATCGTCAACCTCGACGATGCCAGCGGTCCGCGGGTCTGCGAAGCCAGCCGCGTGCCCGTGTGGACCTATGCGATCCACCAGCGGGCCGACATCCGGGCCGAAGACGTCCGGCTGGCGCTCGGCGGCACCCGCTTCACCGCGGCCACGCCCCGCGGGAAATTTCCGGTCGAAAGCCGGCTGGTCGGCGAGCACAACGTCTACAACATCCTGGCGGCGATCGGCGTGGGCCTGCATGAGGGGCTTTCGCCCGAGACGGTCCAGCGCGGCATCGCGTCGGTCGAGAACGTGCCGGGCCGGTTCGAGCGGGTCGAAGCGGGGCAGGACTTCACGGTCGTGGTGGATTATGCCCACACGGACGACGCACTGCTGCGGTTGCTGACCGCCGCCCAGGCGCTGAAGACGGGACGGATCATCACGGTCTTCGGGTGCGGGGGAGACCGCGACCGGGGCAAGCGGCCCAAGATGGGGCGCGTCGCGGCGCGGCTCAGCGACGTGGTGTTTCTCACGTCCGACAATCCGCGCAGCGAGGATCCGGCGGCCATTTTGCGCGAGATCGAAGCCGGCGTGCGCGCGGCGCTCGCTGAAAAGAAGGTCCGGTACGAGGTGATCGCGGACCGCCGCGCGGCGATCGAAGCGGCCGTGCGCGAGGCGCGACCCGGCGATACGGTGTTGATCGCGGGGAAGGGCCACGAGGATTATCAGATCGTCGGCGCCACGCGCCATCATTTCGACGACCGCGAGGTGGCGCGGGCGGCACTGGCAACGCGGCGGGCATGATGCAGGTTGCCGTGTGTCTGCAGCCGGTTCCGATCGGCGTATTGGGGAAGTATACGATGCCGCTGTTCATCGTTGACGAAATACGGGAGATCACCAGCGCCCGTCTGCTGACGGAGTGGGAGGCGCGTGCCGCCAAGCAGGGCATCCGCCGCCTGTGCATGGATTCGCGGGAGATCGGCGAGGGCGATCTGTTTGTCGCCATCAAGGGCGAACGGATGGACGGGCATGACTTCGTGCTGGCCGCGCTGAAAAAGGGCGCGGTCGGCGCGCTGGTGC
>MHEU01000037.1:47850-48425 GCA_001805245.1 Nitrospirae bacterium RIFCSPLOWO2_02_FULL_62_14
GGTGCTGCTCGGCGTGCCGGATACGCTCAGGGCCTATCAGCAACTGGCGGCGTACCATCGCAACCGGTTCCAGATCCCGGTCGTGGCGGTGACCGGCAGCAACGGCAAGACGACGACGAAGGAGATGGTGGCCGACGTGCTGGCGCAACGGTGGCCGGTGCTGCGCACGGAAGGCAATCTGAATAACCGCATCGGCGTGCCGCAGACGCTCTTCAGGCTGGCGCCGCGCCACAAGGCGGCGGTGATCGAGATGGGGGTGGACCAGGCTGGCCAAACCGCCCGGCTCTGCGAAATCACCCGTCCGACCATCGGCCTGATCACGAACATCGGACCGGATCATCTGGAATTTTTCGGCACCATGGACGTCTCCGCGCAGGCGAAAGGCGAGCTGCTGGAGTTCCTGCCTCCGGAGGGCCATGCCGTGCTCAATGCGGACGACGCCTACTTCGGCTACCTGGCCTCGCGCGCCCGCTGCGACGTGCTGTCCTTCGGGCTCTCGGCGAAGGCCCAGGTGCGGGCGGAGCGGCTGACCCTGGGATCCCGGCAGGGGACGCAGTTCCATCTGCGGCTTCCCG
>MHEU01000037.1:48455-51730 GCA_001805245.1 Nitrospirae bacterium RIFCSPLOWO2_02_FULL_62_14
GGGTCCACGGCATGCATAACGTCCTGAACGCGCTGGCGGCGGCGGCGGTCGGCCATGTGATGGGACTGAGCCCGGTGACAATCGCCGAAGGCCTGGCGCGGTTCAGGCCGGCGGCGATGCGTTCGCAGGTGCTGACGGTGGGCGGAATCCGGATCATCAACGATTGCTACAATGCCAATCCTGCGTCGATGAAAGCCGCTATCGATCTGCTGCTCGCGCTGGGCGCGGACTCGCGCTCGGTGGCGGTGCTGGGGGACATGCTCGAACTGGGCCCGTCCGCTCCCGCTCTGCACCGCGAGGTTGGCGCCTATCTTGCCGAACGGGGCGTGACGCAGCTCATCGCCTGCGGAGCCCTGGGCAAGCAGGTGGCGGAGGGCGCGCGCGGCGCGGGGATGGCGCCGGAGCGTGTCCAGTATGAACCAGACGCGGTCCGGGCGGGCGCGGCGCTGCAGGCGCTCGTGCAGGAAGGCGATGTGGTGCTGGTGAAGGCGTCGCGCGGCATGAAGATGGAGCAGGCGGTCGAGATGCTGGCGGGCGCGCCCCGCGACGCGGCAACGGGCAAACGGGCCCAGGGACACTGACATGCTGTATCTGCTGCTCTATCCGCTGCACACCGAGTTCGCCGCGCTGAACGTGTTCCGGTATCTCAGCTTCCGCCTGATCTATGCCGCGATCACGGCGTTTCTCATCGCCTTCGTGCTGGCGCCGCCGCTGATCCGCCGGCTGCAGGCCATCAAAATGGGCCAGCACATCCGGGAAGACGGTCCCAGCAGCCATCTGAGCAAGGAGGGAACGCCCACCATGGGCGGCATTCTTATTCTTTTTGCCGTGGTGCTGTCCACCGTGCTGTGGGCCGATATCACCAATCAGTACGTGTGGCTGGCGCTCGGCGCGATGCTGGGGTACGGAGTCATAGGGTTTCTCGATGACTACCGGAAGTTCACCGGCAGCAAATCCAAGGGATTGACGGCGTGGCAGAAGATCGTGGCGCAAGGCCTGCTGGCGCTGGCGATCGGCCTGTTCTTTTACTCCCTGCCGGGCTTCTCGACGAAACTGAGCGTGCCCTTCTTCAAAAATTTCATGCCCGATCTGGGTCTCCTGTACATCCCGTTCGCCGTGCTGGTCATCGTCGGCAGTTCCAATGCGGTCAATCTCACGGACGGCCTCGACGGCCTGGCGGTCGGCCCCATCATGATCGCCTCGCTGGCCTATACGATCGTGGCCTACGTGGTCGGCAACAAGATCGTATCCGACTACCTGCTGATTCCCCATATCGAAGGCGCGGGCGAGCTGGCGGTCTTCACGGCGGCGATTTTCGGCGCGAGCCTGGGCTTTCTCTGGTTCAACACCTATCCGGCCTCGGTGTTCATGGGCGACGTGGGCTCGCTCCCGCTCGGCGCCGCCCTCGGCACGGTCGCGGTCGTCAGCAAGCACGAACTGCTGCTGCTGCTCGTCGGCGGCGTGTTCGTCATCGAGGCGATCTCGGTCATTTTCCAGGTGGCGTCCTTCAAGTCGCGCGGCAAGCGGATCTTCCTTATGGCGCCGATCCATCACCATTTCGAGATGAAAGGCTGGGAAGAGCCGAAGGTGGTGGTGCGGCTGTGGATCATCGCAATCCTGCTTGCACTGTTGAGTCTGAGCACCCTCAAACTCAGGTAATGAACGCAATGGAAATGATGGCGATCATATCGAAGCACTTCGAAATGAAAGGCTGGGAAGAGCCGAAGGTCGTCGTGCGCCTCTGGATCATCGCGATTCTGTTGGCGCTGTTGAGTCTCAGCACGCTCAAGCTCAGGTAATGACGGTCTATGGGAAATCATGGCGATCGAATCGGTCGGGGGCTTAGCAAACAGGCGGGTCACGGTTCTTGGGATGGCCCGGAGCGGCATGTCGGCGACGCGTCTGCTGCAGGCGGCCGGGGCGAAAGTGACGATAGCCGATGCCAAAGACGAGGCGCAGCTTGCGGATGCACTGGTCCGGCTGGATCGCACCGGGCTCACCGTCCGTACCGGAGTCGACTATGGATCTTCGCTGCAGGAGACTGATCTCGTCGTGATCAGTCCGGGGGTGCCGTCGCAGTCGCCCCTGCTGCAGGCGGTACGCGGCCGCGGCGTGCCGGTGATCGGCGAGCTGGAACTGGCGTCCTGGTTTCTGAAGGCGCCGGTCATCGCGATCACGGGCACGAACGGCAAGAGCACGACCGTCACGTTGATCGGAGAGATGTTGAAGCGCAGCGGCAAACATGCGTTCGTCGGCGGCAACCTGGGCACGCCGCTCAGCGAGGCGGCGCTTGCGGGGTTCCGGGGCGGCGCCGCGCCGTACGAGTACATCGTGGCCGAGGTGTCGAGTTTCCAGCTCGAAACGATCAGGCGGTTTCGTCCGTGGTTCGCGTCGGTCCTGAACATTACGACCGATCACATGGACCGCTACGAGACGGCGGCCGAATACGTCGCGGCCAAGGCCAGGATTTTTGAAAACCAGACGGCGGACGATCTTGCGCTGCTGAATCTGGACGATGCGCGGGTGGCCGCCATGCGGCCGTCGATTCGGGCCCGTGTCATGGGATTTTCCCGCTCGGAATTGGCCGGGCGCGGCGTCGAGGAGGGCATCGCATGGGATGGCGGGCAGGTGACCGCGACCTTGGAAGGGCGTACCGAAGCTGTCTGTCGGCGCGAGGAGATTCGTCTTCCCGGTTCGCACAATCTGGCCAATGCGATGGCGGCAACGGCGGTCAGTCTGGCCTGCCGGTGTCCAATGGCCACCATCCGCGAGGCGCTTCGCGACTTTCCGGGGATCGAGCACGCGCTGGAAGCCGTTCGTGAGCGGCGCGGCGTAAGGTTCATCAACGATTCGAAGGGGACCAACGTGGATGCCGTGCTCAAGGCGCTGGAGAGTTTTGACGAGCCGATCGTGCTGATCGCCGGCGGGCGCGACAAGGGCGGCGATTTCGAGCGGCTGCGCGAGGCTGTCCGCCGGCGCGTGACGCATCTGATTCTGATCGGCGAAGCGGCACCGAGGCTGCACGAAGTCCTGCGCGAGTGCCGGCAGATCATCCGCGCGCCGTCGCTCCGGGCGGCCGTGGAGGAAGCGGCGACGGTGGCGGCGGCGGGCTCGGTGGTGCTGCTGTCGCCGGCCTGCGCGAGCTTCGACATGTTTGTGGATTACCAGGACCGGGGCCGGCAGTTCAAAGCGCTGGTGAATGCGCTCCCGGCATGAGAGAGGCGGGAACGGATGGCGTCCAGAATGCTCGATGCGGGAACGTTGACGCTGCCGTG